>NZ_JBEHVX010000009.1:0-46253 GCF_040227455.1 Catenibacterium sp. RTP21428st1_D7_RTP21428_210409
CATGAATGATATCGCATCGTTCATCGAGCCCTGAAATCTGTCATTCATCAAGTTTTTCATAAACTTTTGACTCTACCTTATTTACATTAAACAACGTCAAGAATATAATAAGAATAGAAATACATAACGAATATATGGAAAAAACTAACTTAGGGGATCATATGAAAGAATATAAAGAACGTATTCACAGCAAAACCTATAAAGCCAATACGGATTTGTCTTTATACAGTGCTGGAATAGAACAATGTAAAAGTGAATATACCTATGGACCTATTGTAAGATCTTATTATGTGATGCATTTTGTCTTCTCTGGAAAAGGACAACTGACTATTAATGAACATTCCGTTGATGTCAAGGCAGGAGATATTTTCCTCATTCCTGCCAATAAGGTGGCTACCTATCAAGCGGATAAAAACCATCCATGGAAATATGGATGGGTTAATTTCTTAGGTATTAATGCGGAACAATATTTTTACTCCCTTACAAAAGATACACATGATCAATATATTATTCATAATGTTGATGTGAATCAATATTATAAACAGATTGAACGTCTATTAGATTTATCCTTTAATACAGATGCTGAATATTTTGAGTCAAATAGTATACTTCTTCATATTTTCGCAATGTTGTATGAAGAGTTAAATATCCATTTCAATAATAATGTGAAGTATTCACTTGCCGAAGAAATTCGTCTTTATTTGGATTTGAATTATCAATATAACCTTAAAATGAGTGAGATTGCGGATAAGTTTGGTATTCATGCAAATTATATGACACGATTATTTCATCAGAAATTTGATATTTCACCTAAACAATATCTGCTTTCAATTAAATTAAAAAAGGCTGCAGGCTTGTTACAGAGTACAAATCTCCCTGTATCTACAATTGCAGCCAGTGTGGGCTTTATTGATGCTCTGGCCTTTTCTAAAAAGTTTAGTAAGACTTATCATTGTTCACCCACACAATATCGTAAACAAACAAATGAAAAGAAGAATTGAGTTATTTCAATTCTTCTTTTTTATTATTTCATTTGAATAAGTTCGTATTCTCTTGTACCTAAACCAATTTTTTCCGCATGTTCTAATGTTTCTTTCCATCTGACATTAGGATTTGAATCTAGGAAGTTATCATGATGGTGATGCCAATGTGGATCAGCTAAATTATCAGATAACTGGCTATTAGGCATAGGTGTTGCATGTAAGCATGCATCTACACATGCCTGATCTAAAGCAACGGGATCAAATGACGCAAAGATACCAACATCTGGTAAGATAGGTGCATCGTTTTCACCATGACAGTCACAGTTAGGTGAAATATCTCTCACTAAACTAATATGGAATGTTGGTCTTCCATCACATACTGCCTGCGAATATTCAGCCATTTTTCTACCAAGTATTTCATTCGCATTCCAGTTTTGGTTTTCAATGGCATCAAATACACAAGCTCCAATACATCTGCCACATCCTTTACAGATATCCTGATTGATGACTGCTTTACCATTTTCATAAGTGATTGCATCACTACCACATTCTTTAGCACAGCGACGACATCCTCTACATAAGTCATCATGCACAATTGGTTTGCCTGAATTATGTTGCTGCATCTTACCAGCACGGCTTCCACAGCCCATACCAATATTCTTAATCGCACCACCAAAGCCTGTAGACTCATGGCCTTTAAAATGAGTTAAGCTGATAAAGATATCCGCATCCATGACTGCACGACCAATATAAGCTTCTTTACAATATTCACCATTTCTTACAGGTACTGTAATATCATCAGTTCCTCTTAAACCATCACCAATAATAATCTGACAACCTGTAGTGATTGTATTAAACCCATTAATATTAGCACAATCTAGATGTTCTAGGGCGTTCTTTCTAGAACCTGGATATAAAGTATTACAATCTGTTAAGAATGGTTTTCCTCCACATTCCTTAACGACATCTGCAACTGCTTTCGCATAATTAGGACGTAAATAAGATAGGTTACCTAATTCACCAAAATGCATCTTGATAGCTACAAACTTACCATCCATATCAATATCAGTGATTCCTGCTTTCTTAATTATACGCTGTAACTTTTCAGTTAAACTTACACCAACACGTGTACGAAAGTCTGTAAAATATACTTTTGATTTCTCCATGAACATATCCTCCATAATACTATTTTAAACCCAAAGCAAGGTTCATAGTCAACTAAAAAAGAGCAGCCACGCTACTCTTCTGTTAAACAATCTGAATCAATAATCTGGAAGTTTGCACGATGAATATAAAGTGCTTTACCATCAATCATGAGTTTAGTCATCTTAGGAAGGTTTTCAGGAATTTCCCAATATACATCATCACCCTGATATGCCTTAATAGGCTGACCTAATTGAGACTTAACGACTACAACTCTTCTTTTACCAAACAAGTTCTTATACTTATTTAAGTAATTTGCGATAGCTGTATTGGCTGTGATTCCGTCTGCAGTACTATTGATATGCTTCTTAGTAAAGTCTACTTCTGCATCTAATCCCTTCTGTTCAAAGATACATGTATCTCCACAGCTTTCTATTTCATTCCCATCAATTGTGATAGTAACAACTGAAGAAAGACTATATGTTTCTTTTACACTGCCATCAGAATTATATGATGATTCTTTTACTTTATTACCAGTGATTTTGATCTTCTGACCTTTTGTTTCAAATACTTTATTCCCATAATTATCATATGTATCAATTGTATAACCATTCCCAATCAAACTACCTTTAATGTCATTGAGCTTAGATTTGAAATAAGAACATCCACATAATGATAAACATACTAAAGTAACTGTAAAAATCTTCATTATTCTTTTCATTTTATTCACCTACACTCTTAATCACATTTACATCATTCATTTCAATATAACGAATATGAATTGTTTCACCTGCTTTTAAGAAAGCCAGTGTGTTTTCATTTTCTGATGTAATGACTGCTTTGTATTTCTTACCTTCTGTATCCACGATAAATAGCTTAGATTTGCCATCTACATTAAGAATTTGTACATTTGCGATTGTGATATCCTTCTTCTTAGTTTCTGCATCAGACTCTTCTGTAATTGTTTGAGAAGAAAGGAAACTCTTCTTAAGGAGTTCTAGATTCTTAACTGAATCTGCAGAATAAACAGAGACCTTCTGATAGTCTTTCGCATCTACCATCGCATACTGTTTAATAAGTCCTCCACTATCTTTAAGTGAAATCAAATAAACAGGGTGACCACCTACATTGACTAACAATGGGAATGTGGCATCATAACCATAGTTCTTGACTTCACCTTCTGCAGATTTCATTGCAGCTTTTTCATTCGCCCCAGAACAAGAGAAACGTAAAGTTTGATGAGTACGTAAGTTAGATAATACAAAGCCTAAGTTAGATGAATCTTTATTTGCAGAAGTAATACCACTATAGATCCAGATATCGCCATCTTTTTCTAAATAGTTATAACCTTTAGATGTGACAGTGACATTCTTCTGTCCTAAGACAGAGTTAAAGAATCCATCCTGTAAGCTTCCGTTTTCATCTATTTCAGTCATAATGAGTTCTTCTGGATATACACGATCCACCCATTTCGGTACTTTGTCTTTATCATATTTCTTAGATTTACCAGTAATTGGATCAAAGAGGACAGCACCAGTGACCTTCTTCTTATTGCTTACACCAAAGTAAGTATATGTTGTACATACATACCATGGATGTCCTTTTTCATCTACTTCAAATGAAGGAGAACCAAAGATGGATGTAGGGTAAGATAATTGTAGTTTACGATTTAAATTATGATTAAGAATGGCAGAAGGTACATATTTCATACCATTTAAACCTAAATCCTTTAACTTAACGATTTCTGCCTTACCATTAGTAGAATTCACTGTAATATAAGCAGGAATACCATTCTTACTATTAGTAAGATATTTAAAGAAACTTGCATATTCAAGTGGAGTGACACGATAAACACTATTCTTATAAGAAATCTGTGTATAATCATCACTTACTTCAAACTGCGACACATATTCTGGAATCTCACCCATGACCTTGTCTCCAAGCTTTACAGTACTCTTACGGTCAATAATAGGTGTCTTAGAGAAGTCTACTTCATGTAATGTCTTATTATTAAACTTTACATTTTCTACTTCTATACGACTTGCATAACGTGATGCGTGGAAAATCTTACTTGTGAATAAATCAGTCACTAAAACACCTGCCACAATCAATGCCACTGCAGCACCTAAATAACCTACCTTTTCAGGTTTAAATTTCTTACTAAGTAATGTGCTATAAGAAGTGGAAGCACCATAAATACATAATGCGACAATAATAAATATCCAGAATTCTATCGCATGAATATTTAATGCTGGTGTATAAAAATAATAAATTAGTAATACAAGAATAATAGACACCAACATAGACTTAAATTCTATTTTTTTCATATATATTTTTCCCCCTTGGAAATATCATTCGCTTAATGTTGTGATTCTACAAGTCATCTTTTTATTAAGTGAAAGCACTGGTGTGTCTTTAAAATAAACTCTATCTGTAAAGACAAGTTCTCCACCATTTATAAATACTTCTACACTACTAGAATCAATCAATAGCTTCATAGACTGATATTCTTTAATAGTCCCTACACGTTCTGTCTGATTCATTACAGTTACTTTATGATTATTTACTGTAAGTGTATAGAGATTACTTAGATTGAGAGATAAACCATCACAAATATCTAAATCTATTTCTACTTGTCTAGAAGGAAGTAGATAGTCTGTGACTTCTACTTTTTTAGATTCATATCTTAATAATGCAAGTTCTTCTACCGGCATCATATAGAGATGATTATCATGAATAGTAAGTTCTCTAGGGAAGGTCATAGCCCCAGACCACCCTTCTTCTTTTTCAGGGAATTCACTATGCCACATATCCATCCAAGCCATTAGTATACGTCTACCATCTGGTGCAAGCATTGTAGTCGCTGCATAGAAGTCATGACCATGATCTAATTCAATAAATGTATCTTTGATCTTATAGCCTGTTTGATGGTAGTTTCTGTATTTTTCACCATCTTCTTTAATACCTTGTGGTGACATAAGTAATACATTCACTCCATTAAGTCTAAATAAATCAGGACATTCCCACATCTTCCCTTCATGATCAATGGTAGAAGCATGACCATATTCACCTAAATAATCCCAATTGATTAAATCATCTGATTGATAAATGAGTACATGTCCTCTTCCATCTTCCTTCTGACCACCAATAATCATCTTAAAATGATCATCTTCTCGCCATACTTTAGGATCACGGAAATGATATGTATTATCTACAGGTGGTTCACTAATCACTGGATTATTTTCATATTTATAAAAATGAATACCATCTTCACTCCAGGCAATATTCACATTCTGATGGAATGTAATATGTTCAGGATCATCATATATATTACCTGTATAAATCAAATATAAACGATTGTTGTATTCTACTGCACTTCCTGAAAAACAACCATGAAGATCTTCTTTATCTCCTGGAATTAAGGCAATAGGTAAGTTCTCCCAGTGAACTAAATCCTTACTTCTTACATGGCCCCAATGCATAGGTCCCCATATAGGTTCATCTGGGTAGTATTGATAGAATAAGTGATAATATCCCTGAAAATAAGAAAAACCATTTGGATCATTGATCCAGCCATGTTCAGGACATACATGGTATTTTAAACGATATGTCATATTAATCTCCTTTGTGCTGATTAAGATGTAATGTGAACGTATTAATATCTCCTCTATAACGGGCAATAGAATATTCTATTGGATTCTTTTGTGTATCATAACCAATAGAGCGGAAATAGAATAGTGAGTCTCCCTCATCTATATCTAACATATCCGCAATAGTATCATCTGCGAGAGCTATTTCTAATGTACGATCAATTGTATTAATACTATGCCCCTGTTTCTCAAAAACATCATAGAGCCTAATATGCGTAAAGTCAGTATCGAGTAAACCCGGAAATAAAGAAACAGGAATATAGGTTGTAATAAAGACATTTGGATTATAATCTGTATAACGTAAACGAACAAGCTTATAGACTAAATCTTTTTCATGAATCTGTAAAGATTTCGCAATCTCTTTAGATGCTTCTTCCATTTTAAATGTAATCACCTGTGTTTTAGATACAACACCATGTCTTTTCATCTGTGTATCAAAGCTTGATATTGATTGAGTAAAATCTTGAATTACTTTAGGTGCACATACAATCGTACCACGTTTCTTTTTCTTTTCTAAATAACCTGCATCTACTAAGATTTGCACAGCTTTTCTAATCGTTGGACGACTCACATTGTATAAATCAGAAAGTTCATGTTCTGTAGGAATAATAGTTCCTTCTGAATATTCACCCGATGTAATTTTATCTAATAAGTCTTTCTTTACATCTAAATATAAAGCGCTCATAAGAGTCCCTCCTCCCTATATATACTATTTTATCACACAAAAAACACAAGTGATATATTTACATAATGTTGACATAATAAAGTTATAATGTTAGCATATATGTAAAGGAGAGATGATTATGAAAGAATATACTATTGATGATTTAGCACAGATGATTGATCATACTAATCTTCATACTGATGCTTCTAGTAAAGATATGGAAAAACTATGTAATGAGGCTAAGGATTATCATTTTAAAATGGTTGCCATCAATCAGGTACAGTCTCATTTATGTGCAGAACTACTAAAGGGTACTGATATTCATGTAGGAGCTGCCATCTCATTTCCTTTAGGACAAACTACTATTGCCTCAAAGGTATTTGATACAAATAATGCGATTGAAGAAGGCGCAACTGAGATTGATTATGTGATTAATCAAACAGAAGTTAAGAATAAGAACTGGGATTATATTAAAGATGAAATGACACAGATTGTAGCTGCATGTCATGCTCACAATATTCCTTGTAAAGTAATCTTTGAAAACTGTTATCTTACTGATGAAGAAAAAATTATGCTATGTGAAATTGCGAAAGAAGTTAAACCTAATTTTATTAAAACTTCTACTGGTTTTGGAACAGGTGGTGCAACATTTGAAGATGTCGCATTAATGAAGAAATATGTGGGTGATGAAGTAGAAGTAAAAGCTGCAGGTGGTATTAGAGATGCAAATACTTTTATTAAAATGATTCAAAATGGAGCAACACGTATTGGTACGAGTGCAGGAGTCTCTATTATTGAAGAATTAAAGAAAAAAGCTGTAGATGGTATTATTAAGATTTAAAAAGGTCATAAGACCTTTTTTCGTATATAATAGTGTCAAGGAGGTTTTTTTATGGGATTCCAAATTTTTAATTTTGAAGATAATAGTAATGTTTCTGTAGTAAGTCGTAAAGGGATTTTTAAAGTCATTCAATATGATAAGGATTTAAGCTGTACTGCAGAGGATGCGCAAACTAAGTTCTATATGAGTCAGATGAATGTAAAGAAAAGACAACTAATGATTACTTTAAATGATGAAAGTGTCAATATACAGCCAGGGGGAATGCAATGGTATGTGGGTAATGTACATCAGACAACAGGTTTAAAGGGTATTGGAGATACAATTAAAAAGTTCTTTAATGCACAGGTCACTGGTGAATCCACTATTAAGCCACAATATGTTGGTACAGGTGTAATAGTCACAGAACCAAGTTATAAACATTATATTATTGAAGATCTAGATGATTGGAATGGAGCGATGTGTGTAGAGGATGGTTTATATTGTGCATCTGAAACCAAAGTCAGCTTAAGTTCATCTATGATTAAAAGTGTATCAGGACAAACTATTGGTGAAGAAGGATTATTTAATCTATGTCTTAAGGGTTCTGGTAAAGTAGTCTTAAAATGTGATGTACCACAAGAAGAACTTATTACAATAGATTTACATAACGATACGTTAAAGATTGACGGTTCATTCGCCATTGCCTGGAGTGAAAACCTTGACTTTACAGTAGAAAGAAGCGGTAAAACACTCATTGGTTCAGCTATGAGTGGTGAAGGTTTAGTTAATGTTTATCGTGGTACAGGAAGAGTATTAATCAAACCACAGATTTAAAAACATCCACTACTCGTGGATGTTTTCATTATGTGCATAATCTTCTATAAGATATTCTGAAAGCAACATATAGATATCTCTCATACAGTTCTTTGGTACACGCGATATATTCATCACCTTCATCTCTTTACCATATAAAATATAATTCGCATCTGTACAATAGATTTCTACTAGTCTTGCAAGAGTAGTTGAAGATGGTACACATGCATCATTTTCATACTTTCCTATAGTTGTACGATCTAAATCAATACGTCTTGCCACTTCTTCCTGTGAATATCCTATTTTATTTCTTGCTTCTCTTAATCTTTCTCCCATTGACATATCTATTTACCTCTATGCCTTAAGCATAGAAATAAATATGAGCGTATGGCGCTCATGAGCGTAAAATTCTCATTTTACTATCTTTCATGACATTATTTTTCGTTTCATGATACATGTTATGTCATATAGTGAGTTATTCATGTATTGTGTTCACGGAAGCTATAACAGTGTGTTTACACGCTCAAGGACTATTAGTAGTCCTTTTTTTATTTAATAGGTGGTGGGATCTCATGATTATTTCTATAGTACATTCAAATTCTCATATAACAGAAACAATAACCAATATACTTGATTATCATCTACATCATCCTTATACAATATCTAACACTCTTATTCCTGCAGATTTGTGTTTTACTGATACACTTGAAGATATACCAAGAATAAGAAATATAAATAAAAAGGCTTTTATTGTGATAGTTACCAATCACCCATTAGGTCCTGAAACTGTCATCTATCAGCCTTTTTACTATATATTTGAAAATAGTCTAGAAAAAGATATTCCTTTCATATTATGCACATTCTTTCATTCTCGTGATTATTATCATTTCAAGTATAATTACCAGGATATTTCTATTCCTATTAATCATATTATCTACATACATACACATGAACATCTCACTACAATATATACAAAAGAAAAGAACTATCATCTCTATAAACCTTTAAAGGTGATATTAAAAGAGATTGGTTCTAAACAGATTGTACAAATTAATAAGAATACATGTGTAAATACACGTTATATTACTAAAATTAATCAATTAGATATCTATCTTAATCTAGAGATATTTAAGCTAAGCTATAAATATAAAAATAAATTTTATGAAGCATTAAAAAAGAAGTCCGAAGACTTCTAAATAATCTGGAAGATATAGAATTTTAAGTAAGATGTTTCTTCCATAGTCCAAAGAATTGGATGATCGGCATTCTGTTGAGTCACTGATACTTGTTTTAGAGTCACTCCACATTCTTTTGCGGATTCTATTAACATCTGTTCAAAGAGTGCAGTTTCCATAAAACGTGAACAGCTGCATGTAATTAAATATCCACCCTGTCTTAAAAGCTTCATAGCTTTCATATTAATATTTTTATAGCCATTATAAGCATGGTTGACAGTTCTTCTTGATTTAGTAAATGCAGGTGGATCTAAGACAATAATATCATACTGTCCCTGATGACATTTATCTAAGTAATCAAAGACATCATCCTGTACAAAAGACATTCTTTCTTCTAAGTGGTTCATCTTTGCATTCGCAAGACCTTGATCTAAAGCTGTCTGAGAAACATCTACAGCAGTGACATATTTAGCCCCTCCAAAAGCTGCATTTAATGCGAAACCACCTGTATGACTAAAACAGTCTAATACTGTCTTACCTGCAGACATGTTTCTAAGTAATACTCTATTAGATTTCTGATCTAAGAAGTAACCAGTCTTCTGACCATTTTCTACATCTACATTAAGTTTCAAACCATTTTCATTAATAACTGTTGTAGTAGGTAATGTGCTTGGTTTCCAGAATCCTTTATAGAGTTCTAAACCTTCCTTCGCACGTACTTTAACATCATTTCTTTCATAGATGGCAGATACATTCTGACCATCTTCTTTTAATACTTCTAATAATAATTCATAAATCATATCCTTGATTAAATCTAAACCATAAGATGTAATCTGAGTCACAATGATTTCATTATAACGGTCTGCAGTTAAGCCTGGTAAGCCATCAGCTTCACCAAATACAAGACGACAATTAGTTAAGTTATCTTTTTCTACTGTCTTTCTAAAATCATAGGCAAACTGAATTTTCTTTTTAAAGAATTCTCTATCAATCACTTCATTTTGATTTTTAGTTAAGATACGTACTGTAATATGACTTTCTTTAGAAAGAAAACCTGTACCTAAATAACGTCCTTGAGTCGTCATAATATCTACTAAAGAACCATTCTCAATAGAATCATCTAGACTACCTAGATTATTCTTATACATCCACATCTGCCCTTTATCGAGCCATTTTTCTCCTTCAGGAGTAATAATAATACTTGGATAATTTCTTTTCATTTTCTACACCTCGTAAATAAAATAAAGTATATATGAAATAAAATCAACAAAAAAATCAGAGTTCATTAAGAACCCTGATTGAGGAGATTATTTTAATTTCCAGATATCTTCATTATACTGTGCAATAGTTCTATCACTAGAGAAGAAACCAGCTTTAGAGATATTAACTAACATCTTCTTAGCCCATGCTTTTCTATCTTTATAATCGTTGATAGCACGTACTTTAGTCTCAATATAGTCTCTTGCATCAAGTAAGGCCATAAACCAATCCTTGTATGACATATCATTATGTAATCTTTCAAGTGATTCCACATCACCGACTGATTTCATTTCATCACTGACAATAAAATCAACAAGTGTTCTTAATTCAGAATCATTATTTAAGATATCCTGAGGATGATAATCACCTTTCGCATAATGGTCAATAACTGTATCAGCTTTTGCGCCAAAGATATAAATATTATCGTCACCTACAAATTCATGTATTTCGACATTGGCACCATCGTCAGTACCTAATGTGACTGCACCGTTCAACATGAATTTCATATTAGATGTACCAGATGCTTCTTTTGAAGCAAGGGAAATCTGTTCAGAGAAATCAGCTGCAGGAATAATAGATTCTGCATAAGTGACATTATAGTTTTCTACCATGACTACTTTTAAGTAAGGAGATACTTCTGGGTCATTGTCAATAAGCTGCTGCAGACAAAGGAGTGTATGGACGATATCTTTTGCGAGGATATAAGCAGGAGCTGCTTTTGCGCCAAAGATACATGTAATAGTATGTGCAGGCTTATGACCGGCTTTAATCTGTAAGTACTGGTAGATGATATATAACACATTCATCTGCTGACGTTTATATTCATGTAATCTCTTAACCTGAACATCGAAGATAGAGGAAGGATCTAACTCAATACCTTCTTTTTCTTTAATTACGTTCGCAAGCTGTGTTTTCTTTTCCTGTTTGATTGTAAGTAGTTTATTAAGAACTACTTCATCATCTAAATATTTCTGTAATTTCTCTAATTCACTTGCATCTTGTTTGTAGCCTTCACCAATTAAGCTATCAATCAAATCAGTTAATTCTTCATTACATGATAATAACCATCTTCTAAATGTAATACCGTTTGTTTTGTTGTTGAAATGTGTTGGGTAAAGTTCATAGAAGTCATGTAATTCAGTATTCTTTAAAATATCTGTATGAATAGAAGCCACACCATTGATAGAAAAACCAAAGTGGATATCCATATGTGCCATATGAACTAATTTATTATTATCAATGATTGCGACTTTTTCATTTGTAGATCTTTCTTTCGCAACAGCATCTAATGCTTCAATAATAGGTACTAATTGAGGCACGATTTCTTCTAGATAAGACAATGGCCATTTTTCAAGTGCTTCTGCAAGAATAGTATGGTTTGTATAAGCACATGTTTTAGATGTAATATCAATAGCCTGCTTCATTGTAAGTCCTTCTTTCATAAGAAGACGAATCAATTCAGGAATAACCATTGATGGATGTGTATCATTGATCTGGATACATACATGCTTATCTAAATCAGTTAAGCTGATTCCTTTACTCTTGATATCTTCAAGAATCATCTGTGCCCCATTAGATACCATGAAATACTGCTGGTAAATACGTAATTTACGACCTGCTTCATCACTATCATCTGGATAGAGGAATAAAGTTAAGTTACGCACAATATTTGATTTATCAAATGAAATACCATCATGTACCATTGATTCATCAACAGATGCAATATCAAATAAGTGTAATTTATTCTTATTTCCTTTATAGCCTAATACGTCTAAATCATATAATTGAGACTTTAAAGAAAAGTCCTTAAATTCTACAGTATAATGTTTGTTTGTAGGAATGAGCCAAGAGTGATCATTAATCCAAGGGTTTGGTGTTTCGCACTGTTTGTTATATTCAAATACCTGTTTGAATAAACCTAAATGATAATTAAGACCAACACCATCACCAGGTAGGTCTAAAGTTGCGATTGAATCTAAGAAACAAGCAGCTAATCGACCTAACCCACCATTACCGAGAGAAGGTTCAGCTTCTATTTCTTCAATTTCTTCTAAACTCTTTCCGTTTTCTTTGAATAATTCCTTTACTTCCTTACGAATACCTAGGTTGATTAAGTTATTACTCATGAGTTTACCAATTAAGAATTCAGCAGAGAAATAATAAACCTTACGATCACCTTCAATTGTCTTTTTATCATCAAGCAAGTCTTTTACAACACTTAATAATGCGATATAAGCTTGTTCATTAGAACAATCTTTTAATGATAAATTAAATAACTCCTGAACTCTTGTATTAATTAACGTCTTAACATCCATTCTTAAAATCTCCTTTAAATACGGTTTGTTTTTACTGTAATGTTACGCATTCGTTCCTTTAATGAATTATTAAAGGCATTCTTATCTAAACGCCACATCCAGTTATTACCTAAAGTATTAGGTTTATTCATACGTGCTGTATTATCAAGTTTTAAGTAATCCTGCATTGGTACAATGCACTTATCACTTACACTTGCCATAATACAATCAATACTCATATCCACTAATACAGTGTCATTATCACCATCATAGTGTAGATAGTCCTTCAACATCTGTCTTTCTTCAGGCAGAATATTCTTAAGCCATCCGAACATTGTTTCATTGTCATGAGTTCCAGTATAAACAACTGAATTTTCTGTATAGTTATGAGGGAGGTAGTTGCTTGTACCAGAAGAATCACGTGAATCAAATGCGAATTCAAAGACCTTCATACCTGGATAACCACAATCAGCGACCATCTGTTTAACTGTATCAGTCAAATAACCTAAGTCTTCTGCAATTACATTGAGTTTTCCTAAAGACTCTTCAACTGTCTTAAATAAGTCATAGCCTGGACCTTTTTCCCAATGTCCATTTCTTGCAGTTGTATCACCATAAGGAATTGAGAAATATTCATCAAAACCTCTAAAATGGTCAATACGTACAACATCGTAAGCTTTCTTACAATATGCAATTCTCTGAATCCACCATGCATAACCTGTTTCTTTATGTTTCTTCCAATCATAAAGTGGATTACCCCAAAGCTGTCCATCAGCAGAGAAACCATCAGGTGGTACACCTGCAACTGCAGTTGGTTTTACTTCAGGATCTAGCTGGAATAATTCTGGCTGTCCCCATACATCAGATGAATCATATGCGACATAGATAGGAATATCACCAATGATTTCTACCCCTTTACTATTCGCATAATCCTTTAATGCATACCATTGTTTCCATACATAGTACTGTAAGAACTTATGGTAATTAATGTCATCACTTAGTTCGTTACGTTTTTCAGTAAGAAACGCATCATTTCTTAAACGTAATT
The DNA here is from genome assembly GCF_040227455.1 of Catenibacterium sp. RTP21428st1_D7_RTP21428_210409. NCBI lineage: Bacteria > Bacillati > Bacillota > Erysipelotrichia > Erysipelotrichales > Coprobacillaceae > Catenibacterium > Catenibacterium sp. RTP21428st1_D7_RTP21428_210409. The sequence goes on from NZ_JBEHVX010000009.1 coordinate 13,851, forward strand.
CTAAAGGCCAATTTTCCCAGCTTTGATTATCATAAGATGCTTTTATTGCCATAAATAATGCATAATCTTCTAGCCACCATGCATTGTCCTTACAGTAAGCTTTAAAATCTTCATTATCAGTAATATGTGAATTCTCATAAGCTTTCTTTAATAATGCATATCTATTTTCATAAAGATAAGAATAATCAACATAATCACTGTTTATATCTGCCTCTGGTAAATCTTCTTCCTTTAAATAACCACATTTCACAAACTCATCTAAAGAAATAAAATATGGGTTACCTGCAAAAGTAGAGAATGACTGATAAGGTGAATCACCATAACCAGTAATACCTAAAGGGAGAATCTGCCAATATGTTTGTTTAGCTTCTACGAGATCATCTACAAACTTATAAGCAGCTTCATCAAAACAACCAATACCATACTTACTAGGTAAAGATGATACGGATAATAACACACCACTTTTTCTCATAAACTATCCTCCATAAATAATCCAAAATGATCAGAAACTACATCTTCATGTGTACCATCAAATACAACATGATGGCTTTTTACATGTTCTTTTTTATTACACCAGATATAATCAATACGCATACCATCTACTGCTTCATCCCATCCGTCTATTTTACCCTGAGCAGTAAAACGACCTTGGACATCATCCGCCTCGTCACGTGTATCAAACCATCCATCTTCTTTAATAGTCTCATAACTTTGGTTTGGAATAAGATCAGGTGCATTGAAATCTCCTGCTAAGTAAACAGGTACTTCTTTATTTGCCACAACATTGAGCTTATGCCATTGGTTGATGAAAGGTTCCTCATCATCCTTCCACCATCCTAAATGGGCTGTATAAACCCAAAAATGTGTGTTTTCTTTTACTATTTCTACTCCAAGAGAATTACGTTTCTTCCAGAACGTATAATCATTGGTTTGCGTCAATAAAGTATTTTCACTATTCACAATTGGGTACTTAGAGAAGATAGCTACACCTTCATCAAACTTGCCATAACCTACTTTAACTGGTATATAGTTCCAATAGTATTGATCACCAAGTAATTGGCTTAATCCAAGTGCATAATTGTCTTCTTTAATAATATCTCTACCGACATAAGATCTGTCGGTAGAAACACTTTTTGCAGTCATACTTTGATTGACTTCTTGTAAACAAATGACATCAACATCATGATTCAGAATAAAATTCGCAATTGTCTGGAGCTTATTCTTTTCATCACATTCACTGAGTGAATGTGTGTTAAGTGTCATGAGCTTCATATTTATTTACCTAAGGCATCATTGATATCTGACTTAAGAACATCGGCTTTAGGTCCATAAACTGCCTGAACACCGTTATCCTTCTTAAGGAGACCCTTTGCGCCTTCCTTCTTCCAAGCATCAACATCAGCAACTTTATTGACATCATTAACTGTAACTCTTAAACGAGTCATACATGCATCAACTAACTGAATATTATCTCTACCACCAAGTAAGTTGATGATTGCTTCAACCTGAGCACTACCTTCATGTGCTGTAGAAGCTTCATCACTTTCCATATCATCATAGTTACCAAGTCTACCTGGTGTCGCAAAGTTAAACTTCTTGATCATGAAGTTTGCAACGAAATAACCAACTACTGCGAATACTACACATGCAATAACGAAATTAATAACATCACCAAGTAATCCTGCTTGAACTGCCATAGGAACACGAGTTAAGAATTCGATATTACCAAATGAATGAACTCTTAAATGAACAATATCAGCTGCTGCGAAAGCTAAACCTTGAAGTACTGCATAAACACCATATAGTGGAACTGCTGCGAACATAAACATGAATTCTAGAGGTTCAGTAACACCTGTTAAGAAAGTTGCAATGAATGTAGAAATAAACATTGATTTATATTTAAGCTGTTTATCTTTATCGACATTCTTATACATTGCATAAGCGAAACCAGCTAATAGACCAGTTGCACCAATCATCTGACCTACTTTGAAACGAGCAGGTGTAACTGTTGTTAATAAGTGAGTGTAAGCTGTCATGTTTCCAGCTTTCTTTAAGTTAATTAAATCTGTAACCCAAGCTAACCATAATGGATCCTGACCGAATACTTTTGTACCCTTCTGTAAACCAGTCATGATAGTATATGTACCACCAAATGAAGTGTAGTTAACTGGAATAGTTAACATATGATGTAAACCAAATGGTAATAATAGACGTTCTAACATACCATATAAGAATGGGGCAATGATTGGCGCTGTTTTACTAGAGTTTGCAAGCCAAACACCAAAGCTATTGATACCACCCTGAACAAATGGCCATACAATTGACATTACAACTGCGATAACAACTGAATGAACAATAACCATTAATGGAACGAAACGTTTACCATTGAAGAATGATAAGCAATCAGGTAATTTACGGAAGTTATAGTATTTGTTGTAAACAATACCACCAACGAAACCAGCAATAATACCTACAAAGACACCCATATTAAGTGCTGCAGATCCTAGAACTGTTGTGAAATAGTTGGCAACTGGAATCTTTGCACCAAATAATGTATGTGTATAAATGACTTTACTACTATTAACCATATCGGCTGTAACACCAAAGATTGTACCTGTGATGTTATTGATTAAGATAAATGCGATAACGGCAGCAAATGCACCTCCAGCACGATCTTTAGCCCAGTTACCACCAATGGCAGCTGCGAATAAGATATGTAGGTTGTTGATAACTGCCCAACCAATCTGTTCCATTACAGAACCAACAGTCATAACAAATGCAACATCTGCACCAAACATCTGGAATACTTTACCTAATGAAATCATTAAACCAGCAGCAGGCATTACTGCGATAACTGTCATTAAGGCTTTACCTAACTTTTGTAAGAAGTCGAAGTTAATTCCTTTTTTCTTCTTCTTTTCAGGTGCTGCTTTAGGAGCTGCTACATCTTCAAGAACAAGCATCTCATCCTTCACATTATGAGCACCTTTCTTTAAGACAATCTTCTTACCTTTAAGATCATCTTCTTTAGTAAATACGAATGGAGTCATTGTATTGACACCTTTAGATTTAAAGAAATCTAAATCTCCTTCAAACAATAAATCTCCTTTTTCAACTGTCTGTCCTTCTTTTACATGCCAAGTAAAACCTTCACCCTGATACTGAACTGTATCTAATCCAAAGTGAATTAAGATTTCAATACCATCATCTGTCACAAGACCAACTGCATGTTTAGTAGGTGCAACCATTTTTACTACACAGTTGTCTGGTGCATATACTTTTCCATCTTCTGGAATGATAGCACATCCGTCTCCCATCATCTTTTCTGAAAATACAGAATCTGGGACATCAGTAATTGGTACTACTTTACCCTTGAGGGGCATACATAAAACTTTTCCCTTACTCATATTCTTTCCTCCTTCTAATAAGGTTATGTCTTACTCCCTTTTTCTTACAAATTCTATTTTAATGATTGTAAACACTTACACAATAGGGATTATGCAACAAAGCAGGGTATTTACGCATATATTATGCAAATATTTGCGCAACTATAGCGCAACCAAACAATAATGAGTATAATAAAAGAGAGGTGATTTAAATGAGTATCACAATTAAAGATATTGCGAAAAAAGCAGGGGTATCTCCATCTACTGTATCTCGTACAATTAATAATCATTATTCAATTAGTGAAGAAACGAAAGAAAAAGTACGTAAAGTAATGGATGAACTCGGTTATGTATATGATAAATCACATATTAAGAAACATGATGTTGGTGTCGTCTTTCCACGTTCTATGGTAGATGTCTATGAGAATCCATTCTATCTAGAAATAGTAAGAGGTATTAGTTATATATGTAATAAAGGGCGTTATAGTCTTCATATTATTACTGGTGCCGATACGAGAGAGATGAAAACAAGTATGGAAATTGCGAATTGTGAAGGATATATCTTCCTAAATACGAAAATTGAATCTTCTGTGACAGATTATTTAAGAGAACGTATGATTCCTTATATTATGATTGGTAAACCACCAATGAATTCCATTACATCAGTCAGTGTAGATACAGATAATATCCAGGCAGGCTATGAGGCAGTGAAATACTTATTAAAAAAAGGACATCAAAAGATTGGTTATATTGGTGAGAAAAAAGATGTGCAGTATTCTATAGATCGACGTCTTGGCTATATACAAGCTTTATCAGAAGCAGGCTATGAAATAAAAGAAGACTATATTAAGAATCTTTCTTCAAGCTATTCCTATAACCCCAATGAAATACTTGAATTATTAAGAAGTGATGACTGTCCGAGTGCCTTTGTGGTATGTGATGATATTTATGCAGTCATTATGGTGAGACTAATTACTGAAGTAGGAAAGAAAGTACCTGATGATATTTCTATTGTGAGCTTTAATAATTCTATCTTTGCACGTTTCTCAGAACCACCACTGACTTCTATTGATGTAAGCCCAAATCAGTTAGGCATGGAAGCAGTAGTCCAACTTATTAAACATATAGAAACACCTACCATGTTTGCGACACGCTCAATTGTGCCATTCACAATACGTAAAAGACAAAGTGTAAAAGAAATGAATAAAGAGGCTGTAACGAATAGATAGTATTTACTACTACCTTGAGCGTTATAGCTCTTTTTCATATATCTCAACCCAAAAAGGTTATTCACTACTGCATGGTGAATAACCTTTTCATATTTCAGACGCACTTAAAAAGAACCTGCCCATTTCCTAAAAAATTTTATCAGCAGATAAACAATCTGAGCATCTCCTTGACCTGTTTCATCTGGTTTTCTTCTGTTTCCTTGATTCTCTTCTTCAGTTTCTGGTATTATGTCCCATTGAAACAAGGTAGATCTCCATCTGAACATTGTCATGTCCTCTTCTATAGAGTCTGTCATAACCCATATTCTCCTTAAGATCACCAAAAGTTCCTTCTGCTTCATTATCTCTCTTGAACATGAGTTTCTTGCCTTCTTCGCTTGTGACATTTTTTCTTACTTCCTTATGAAACTCATCAAGTTCCTTGCAGTAGTTTATGCTTCTTCCAATTCTGGATTTAGTGCATCTTGATCTGAATGGACAGCCCTCACAGTGATGATTTATTAGTTTTATATTATTACGTGCATATTCGCCCCTTGTATCAGTAGTTACCTTATCCACCTCAAACTCATGACCAGCAGGACTTCGATCCGCCTTTTACTGTTTCTGAAACTATAATTAGTTATTTACCCGTTACAGCCTCTCATAGGCTAGAAGGATTCACAAGAATAAAGTAAAACATTTATTTATTATCTTATATGCATTCAAATCATTTATATTTACAATTTTAACCATTCTTCAATATCAATTATTTTTACACCTTCATACTGATATTCATCATGATGTGTGTTAGCCAATAAGATTTTAGGATATGCATCTTGTATTTCTAATAGTGAAGTAACTTCTCTATCGAAAGTTTTCTGATTCGAAATATCATCACTTACTTGAAAATAAATCTTCTCATTTTGTTTTATAGCCACAAAATCAACTTCTTTTTTATAAAGTTTACCAACATAAACTTCATACCCTCTTCTAAGCAATTCAATCGCAACGATATTTTCATATACTCTGCCATAGTCCATGTTTTTTGTTCCTATAATAGCATATCTGAAAGAATGGTCAGACAAGTAATACTTATCATTTGTTGCCAAATATTTTTTCCCTTTTATATCATACCTTCTAACTTTGTAAAACAAGTATGAATCTTTCAAATATTGCATATACAATTTTATAGTCTTATCTGTTATTTTAATATTAGCATTTGCTAATGATTTAGATATATTATTAGCTGATGTCAAAGAACTAATGTTATCCATCATAAAGTACGCTAAATCATGAATAACTTCTTTGTTTCTCATCGAATATTTATTAGTTATGTACCTTATAATAAGCGTCTCAAAAACATCTCGTATGTATTTATACTTATCATCTTGTTCACGATAAAGCAAAGTTTCAGGCATTCCACCTTCTCTCACGTATCTATCAAGTGAATACTGCCCAGTATAATATTTTAGACATTCTTTATAAGAAAAAGGAAATATTTCTATTTCATACGTTCTACCGGTAAATAAAGTAGCCAAATCACTACTTAATAGAAATGCATTCGAACCAGTAATATAAATATCATATTTCATACTACTATGTAGACTATTTATGACTTCCTCAAAGCCACTGCACATTTGAACTTCATCTATACATACATAATTATTCTTGTTAGATTTATATTGACCTTCTATATAATTATTTAATGCATGGTACTCTAAATACGGCTCTGCACTTAAAGAATTGAAATCAACAAAAATAATATTCGCGTCTTTATCAGTTTGATTTATATATTCCATAAATTGTAGTAACAGACATGATTTTCCAGATCTTCTAATACCCGTAATCACTTTAATATCAGGAGTTCCAATTACATTAATAATTTTTGTTAAATAGTTTCTTTCTAAAAGTTTCATTTCATTCACCCACATATATTATACCTTCTTATTCCGAAAAAATGAATTATTTTCAATTTTTCGGAATAAGATTCAACCTTGATTTAACATATATATTCGTAAAGTCTATAACACGCAAAAAAGCCAGACCATTAAGTCTGACTTTACTCATCAAAGAATGCGAATTCTTGATATTTTCTTGCAAGAATAGTAAGAACAATTCCTACTGCATTCATAGAAATGATATGTTCATCCTCAAGAGGAAATTCTGTTGTATTATAGTAAAGATGATAATCTGAATTTTCTACAAGGAAATTCTTTCCTAGCTCAGTTATAGAAAGAATAGGTATATCCTTCATATTCAGTGCATTTACTGTTGTTCTGATACCTGGTGTATTACCTGACAATGAAATAATAATGACAAAATCATCACTAGTTAGGGAGTGTGAGATGACTTCAAAATTAGTTTCACCAGATACAATATAATTTGAACGCCCTGCCATGAATAGCTCACTGGAGAACTGTTTTGTGTAGTTGTTCTGAGTAAAACCCGTCGCATACAAAATGACTTGTCGTGCTTTATGGATTTCGGAAATCAATGTTGCAAAGTTTACCTGCGATGCATATTCAAATGTTTTATCAATCTCTTTTCTAAATTTTTCAACCAAATCTGTAGGAACAACTGCTTTCTTCACTATATCCTTCTTTAAAGAATACTTTAATTCTGAATAACCTGTATAGCCTAGCTTCTGTGCCAAACGTAATACAGAACTCTTTGACGAAAGCAGAACCTTCGCAAGTTCATTAATAGGCATGCCTACAACATCAGATTTATGATTTCTGATATATTGAATCATGTCTTTTTCATTATCACTTAGTGTTGAATAAATAAGTCCTGCTTGTGTGTCAAAGTCCATATCTCATTACCCCTTTGTTAGATAAACTACTGCTTGATATGGATTTAGAATAATATTTTTATCATCTGTTTTCAATACATTCTCATAATTTCCAATAAGAATTTCAGCATCCTTATAATCATCTGGCAATGTATATCTTACCTTCTCTTTTGCGAAAGAACATACTACAAGTAATTTCTTACCTTCATATTCTCTTTCATATGAGAAGATATCTGAATCATTTTCGTCTAATAGTTTATAAGATCCATGAACAATTATAGGATTTTCTTTTCTTAAACGAATTAATTTCTGATAATAATAGAATACTGAATTTGGATCTTTTAATTCATCTTCTGCATTGATGAACTTGTTATCAGGTGAATAATCAATCCAAGGCTTTGCATCAGAAAAACCAGAACCTTCTTCTCCATTCCAAGGGAATGGTGTTCTCGCATTGTCTCTTGAACTTAAATAAGCATATTTCTTGATTGTTTCTTCATTTTCACCTTCATCCTTCATTTTCTGACACATAAAGACCGTTTCAATATCTTTATATTGATCAAGTGATGTAAAAGGTACATCTTTCATACCTAATTCATCCCCCTGGAAAACATAAGGTGTTCCCTTCATCATATGCAATAGAGTAGCTAACATTTTAGCTGATTCCACACGATATACTCCATCATCACCAAAACGAGTCACATTTCTAGGCTGGTCATGGTTATCCCAATAAAGTGAATTCCATCCCTCACCTAAATCATTGATCCAAGTTGATAAGCTCTTCTTTAAATCACTGAGTTTAAACTTCACATCAGAGAATTTACCGTACTTACCATAATCTAAATGCATATGATCAAACTGGAATACCATGTTTAATTCGTGTCTAGAAGGATCTGTATAAAGTTTACCCTGCTGAACATTGGTATTGGCTGTTTCTCCTACTGTCATCACATCATAGCGTGATAAAACTTCTCTATTCATTTCCTGTAGGAATTCATGAATACGAGGTCCATTAGAAGCTCCTTTATAATATGATTTTGCATAATCATATTCTCCTGGTAAGGCGTCTGGAAAATTCTGTCTCTTACTTAATAAAGAGATAACATCCATTCTATAACCATCAATACCCTTATCTAACCAGAAGCGCATTTCATTATAAACTGCTTCTCTTACCTTAGGATTTTCCCAGTTTAAGTCAGGCTGTCCTGGCGCAAAACAATGAAGATAATACTGTTTTCTTTCAGGTACATAAGTCCATGCAGATCCACCAAAAGTAGCACCCCAGTTTGTTGGTTCACTGCCATCTTCTTTAGGATCCTTCCAGATATAGAAATCAGAATATTCATTATCCTTAGAAGATTTAGACTTTAAGAACCATTCATGCTGGTCACTTGTATGATTCACTACTAAGTCCATAATAATCTTAATATTCATACTATGTGCTGTTTCTAATAGTTCATCAAAGTCTTCCATTGTGCCATACATCGGATTGATCTTGCGATAGTTCGCAATATCATAACCATTATCTACTAATGGTGATTCATAGATTGGGTTTAACCAGATGACATCAATACCTAATTTAGATAAATAAGGAAGCTTTTCAGTAATACCTTTTAAATCACCAACCCCATCATTGTTGGTATCATTAAAACTTTGTGGATAAACCTGATAAACAACGCTGCTTTTCCACCAATCTTTATTCATCATCCTCATCGACCCCCATATTTTTCATAACATCGTTGACATAAACAATCTGTGATTTTGCATCATCAATCGCATTTCTAATGACATCTTCATTCACTTTTTCACAGCTTGCTAATGATAAACAGACACTTAATACAATAGGTAAATTCATTCCTGTAATCACATATACATTAGGATACTGTAAGTATTTGACTGCTTCCTGATTCACACTACCCCCAAGCATATCAGTGAAGATGATGTATTCATCACCTTCATTGATTTCTCCTAGTGCTTCTTTTAACTTCTTTTCAACAGGTATATTATCCATATAAGCACTCACTGACTGGATATCAGTTAAAGTTGGCATAAGATACTGGATTGTATCTTTTAAACCATCAGCGAGTAAATGATGGCTGGCTAGAACGATTTTTCTCATAGACTTTTTCCCCCCGAAAACTTTGATTAGAGAGCTAGAATTCCAAAGAATGAGCAAACTAATGCAAGAATGATAATTAAGAAGATGACCTGAATAACAGTAAGTTTCTTAGATGCAAGTAATTTATAAACGATAAATGTAAGTGCAACTGGTAATAAAGCAGGCATGATCTTATCTAAGACACCTGTCTGAATAGCAAGTTTTACTTTACCTGACTTAAAGACAAGACCTAATGACATCTTAACAACTGAAGGAATTAATGCCCCAATAACTGTTAGACCCATGATAGATGCTGCTTCAGTGAAGACTGATAACTTATCACCTAATGTAGTAATAAGCTTTAAACCTGAATCATATCCTAAATGGAATAACTTAATTCTAAAGAAGAAGAAAATCACGTTAAGTAACATCCAGATGAGTGCACCTGTAGGGTTACCTTCAAGTCCCATATAAGCTGCAATAGAACCCATGATTGTTGGATATAGTACCCAGATTAAAGTATCCCCGATACCTGCAAGAGGACCCATCATACCTGTCTTAAAGTTCTGTACTGTATCTAATGCTTCTATGCCATCTTTTTCTTCCATAGCAACACTTGCACCAAGTAAGATATTAGCCATCCAAGTTGTAGTATTGAAATATTTAAAGTGGTTATTTAATGATGCAACATAGTCATCATCATTATTCTTATGAATCTTTCTTAAAACCTTCTCTAATCCAAATACAACTGCTGGGCCCTGATGGTTTTCATAGTTATATGCATTACATGCCATAAACATGTAACGTACTGCGGCTTTTGTAAGATCTTTCTTTGTAACAACTTCTGTTGTCTGTGTTTCTTTATTCATCCCAATCATCTCCTTCTTCGATTACTGCACCTTCTGTTGCGACTGCTGGTGCTTTATTGACCTGTGTTGTAAAGAAATAGTAAGCAATAGCTAAACCAATAATAGATACACCTAACATTGGTACATTTAAGTAAGCTGAGAAGACAAAACCAATCATCAACATTGATAAGTACTTCTTAGCAGGCATAACCTGTAACAATAACGCGATACCTACAACTGGTAACATATTTCCTGCGATAGATAGACCATTTGTGAACCATACTGGAACTGATTTTAAGATAACATTAACGATTGCATCACCAAATAATACACATAAAGCTGTTGGTAAACCTGTAGATAAAGCAAAGATCATAGGACCAATCCAAAGAATTCTGTTCATCTTACTAAACTTCTTTTCATTACATGCTTTCTGTGCTGCATGTGTTACATAAGTGTTTAATAACTTTGCGAATACATCTAACTGAATACCAAGCATACCAACTGGTACACCTACTGCTAAGGCAACTGCTTTTGCCTGAGCCACATCATTTGTAGTTCTACATGCAACATAAATACCAACTACTGTTGCAAGACCCCAGTTAGGCACTGATGAACCACCAATGTTGGCAACACCTAAGTTCATTAACTGGAATGTACCACCAATAATCATGGCAGTCTTCATATCCCCCATAATCAATCCTGCAAAAAATGCAACCATGATTGGGAACCATGTTGTAATAACAATCCCCTGCTGGTCTAAGACCATCCACATTGATAATAATACGATTAATACTCCTTGAATAACCTGCATACTTCTTATCCCCCTTGATTATTTAATATATGTTTCTAGTGGTTCTTCTGCTTCGCTTGGTACGAAGTGGAATGTCACTGGAATACCCATAGACTGCAATTTCTTTAAATCATTCACTTCTTCTTCATTGACTGAAACCATCTTCTTCACTGTTGTCTTACCTTCTCCATCGAAGATAATACCAATATTTACTTTAGGAATCTTAATGCCACTTTCAGCTAACTTAACTAATGTAGATGGTTCTCTTACAATCATGAATACATTATGGCTATCATACTTTCCTGCGTTGAAGTTCTTAATAGCTGTTTCTGTATCAATGATTGACATACCAGTCCCCACTGGCTTACTCATTCTCATTGCTGATTTTTGAACTTCATCCTTACTTACTTCATCATCGACTACCATTAATCTTTTTGCCTGTGTTGCACCTGCCCATTGTGTGACAACAATACCATGAATTAATCTCTGGTCGATTCTTGCTAATACTAAACTCATTTTTCTTTCCCTCCTTGAAATTGCTTTCATTTGTTTTGACGAGTCCTAGTTTACCCAACAATGCAAACACTTTCAATGTTTCAGGCCCCTTCTGGGACGTGGCACAAACTCTTGGAATAGGTGTCAAAGATAAGGGAAACGTTCCATTATGATGTTTTAGAATAGTAATATTATGTTTATACAATTCAATTTATTATGATATATACAATGTTATTTCAATTAACTAACACTTCATACTTTATTCACTTTAATTATTAAAATGTACCATTATACGCAAAAAGAAGATGATCCTTGGACCACCTTCTTCCTATTGACACTCTTTACTTTTCATAATTGAGATGATTTCTTCATCTACTTTATTCATTCCATTTTTCCCAATACGGGCCATATTTTGAATACATTGTTCAGGTGTTGATGCACAAATTCCATCACTTTCTCTTAATCCTGCATTATTGACTGCAGTCATTGCACACATAAGTGCAGCCGTAGATCCTGTAGATACCTTTAATGCACATCCTACTTTTCCTCCATCACAAATCATACCAGTTACAGTTCCTGTCATATTACGTATACAATACCCTATCTGATCATCTGATGCATCTAAGAGATAAGCGATACCTACAGAAGCAGATGTAGAAGACGCCATGACACATGTACACATAGGCGATAATTTACCTATATGTGCATTAATATATCTATTTACTAGATGTGTAAGCGCAAGTGCTTTGAGTTTCTTTTCTAGTGATATGTGTAGTTCTTCTGCCACTTCATTCACTGGTATAGAAACAACGAGTCCTTTTGTACCTGCACCTGAACTGCTCATTGCGGGAAGTGGACAGCCATCTAGTCTATTTTCAGCAGCTGCAGTAACTTTCCTTATTATTCTAGTTAACAAGTCTTCAGAAAATAATGAACGGTTAAATGAATCACTCAAATGTGTTGTTCCTTTATATTGTGATAATCGGTTATTCATTTCTATACCATCTAATAAGAATTCAAGTTTATCCACTGTCATTGAGTCTACCAAAGAACATATGTCTGATATTTTCATTTCTTTGAGTTCATCAATCACAGTGGGTGTATTGTTTGTTTCTTGAGTTGTTTTCTCTTCTAATACAATTCCATTCTTTTCTAGATAAACTATATTTGTATGTGCCTCTTTGATCATACATGTCACTGTATCGTTAGATGTATAAAGAGTACATTTTACATGAATAGATGCTGAATCATTAATCGTGATAAAAACATGGGGCCCTAATAATTCAGCATAAGTGATTGTATCTGGTTCTATATCTTCAAATAGAGTCAGCTGTTTTTCTGGGTTCTTCAATAATGCCCCAATAGAAACGGCATACTCTAAACCTACATACTCACAATGTGGTATACCTGCAGACATTCCATTCTTATATATTCCTTTATTAACATCTAACTCTATTTTATTTATTGGATTATTTAACTGTTTAGATGCATAAGCTGCACATAATGCGACACAAACTGGTTCTGTACATCCTAATGCAGGAACTACATCCTTCTTCAATAAGTTTATTAGTTCTTCTTTTCTCATATGATTCTCCTTGTTTACAGTATACAAGGTTTATCACAAATTAAAAAGACTGCTGTGGGGTAGCAGTCATATACAAAATATTTAAGGTTATTCAATTTTATGTGTGTGTGAGTTTTATTTCTTGTTTTAATTATTTTGAATTTTCTTCTTCTAACTTTTGTTTATCTAATAATTTAACGAATGGATAATAAAGTGCCATATCTAGAATGATTAGCCCTACAACCATGATACCGGCTTTAATATCCATACATCCTAATGCAGCACCAAGTGGAGCTGGTGTTGTCCATGGTGTTTCAATAACACCCTTTCCAACGATGTGTAATGCCATACAAGTATAGGCAATAATTGAATTTACAACTGGCACAAAGATAAATGGAATCATCATAATTGGGTTTAATACCATTGGTAAACCGAAGATGATTGGTTCATTGATATTGAAGATAGCTGGACCAATTGAAAGCTTACCTAAAGTACGTAATTCAACTGATTTTGCTCTAAGTAATAGAATACATAATCCTAAAGTAGCACCTCCGCCACCTAATGCGATAATATATGACCAGAATGGCTGAGTGAAGAAGTGTACTAATGGTTTACCAGCACTATATGCTGCGATATTAGTAATTAAATACATCTGCATGAATGGTAATCTAATTGGCTGAGTAATACTTGCACCATGTAAACCAAAGAACCAGAATGTCTGAGCAATGATAGTAATTAAACAGATACCTACTAATGAGTCTAGACCAGATACCGCAGGTGCAAGTACTGTCATAATCATACTTGGTAATAACTGACCACTGATATTCTGTATAAATAATGATAATGCATAGAATATGATAACACAGATAAAGAGTGGTAAGATTGCATCGAATGATGAACTGATTGCAGGTGGAACACCTTCAGGCATCTTAATACGAACGTTCTTCTTAAATAAGAAGTTCATGACTTCTACACATCCGATAGAAACAATAATAGCTGTAAAGATACCCTTTGCATCCAGGTAAGTTGTTGGTATATAACTTCCTGCAAGTGCAAGTAGATCAGTGGCTGATTTACCATCAGTAATGAGATTAGCTGGGACAGCAGAAGTAGTTGGTGCAGATACGATTAAGAATACTGCAGTAGAAACAACAGCTGCATTTAAGCTTGGCATTTCGTATTTCTTAGCTAAATGATAAGAAATAGAGAAAGCGATAAATAGTCCCATTAAAGCCATTGTCATATTATATGGTAATAATAATGCGGCTTTATTAGCCTGAGCCCAGTTGTACCATCCTGTAAGCATGGTAGTGATGAAACCCCAGTTTGGTAGAGTTTCAGGTTTGAATGGTGGTGTTGATACGATTAAGCAAGCACCTCCAAGGATTGATAGTGGAATAGCAACAACCATTCCATCACGAATTGCAGCAAGATGTCTTTGGTTAGCTAACTTGTCTGCAATGGGAACTAGTGTGCGATTTGCTAGTTCATTGAATTTTTCCATGAAGTTCATGTCGAGCCCTCCCTTCTCGTTGGATACATTATATCTTGGAAAAGCCTAAAAAATCTCGTATTTTCCAATATATAAAACACCTTTCCATATGATAGAAGAACTTTCCAAATCGTGGAAATCACTTGCAAAAGCGGCTCTATATAAGTATAATGCGCGCCAAATTACACTGATATATACAATATAATTTTAATTTTTTATAGGTTGACAGAAAGAGTTTGATGCTTATAATGTGAAGTGTGTGAGTTTTATCTTCTTGTGAAATACAGGAGGAATTTGTTATGAAATTAATCGTTGAAGAAAACACTCAGAAAATGAGTGAAAGTGCATTGCACATCTTACTTGGTGCTATGATGCAGGATAAGAGAGTGAATATTTCTCTTACATCAGGCAGAAGTCCTATTGAACTTTACAAGATGTTAGCTCCAGAAGTAAGAGATCAGGAAAAGTTCAAGGATATCGAATATTATTTATTCGATGAAGCACCATACATGGATGGTAAGCCTTATGGTCCTAACTGGGAAGAAATGCAGAAATTATTCTTCGAAGAAGCAAATATTCCAGAAGAAAGAATTCATGATATGACTATGGAAAACTGGGAAACATATGATGAAGAAATCAGCCGTGCAGGTGGTATTGATGTCATGGTTATTGGTCTTGGCTATGATGGTCATTTCTGCAGCAACTGTCCTAGATGTACACCAATGGATTCATATTCTTATGCAATGGATCGTGCTACTAAGAATAAAGCAAACCCTGATTATCCAAAGAGAGAACATCTTCCAATCACTCTTACAATGGGGCCTAAGAGCTTAATGAAGGTTAAACACTTAGTGATGATTGTAAATGGTAAGGAAAAAGCAGGCATCTTAAAACAGGTTCTTGATTCACCTATTACAGATGAATTACCATCTACTGTTTTAAAGCTTCATCCTAATATGACATTGATTTGTGATAAAGATGCAGCTTCTGAATTAAACATGGACGATTACAAAAGACTATAAGTCTTTATAGAAAGTTCTTCGGAACTTTCTTTTTTTATATTACGGAAAGGTTTTCCAAGAATTGGAAACGAGATTACTGATCATTTGTGAATTGATATACTTGAATAAACAGGAGGTACTATTTATGAGTAAGATGGATATTGTAGAGTTAAGATTAAGAAGAACAGTCGCATTGATAATTGACTGGTATATTACTAATATGCTGGCTTCTATTCCTATCACATTCTTTTTAAGAAAAGATAGTCAGTTTAAACCAGAGATGTTTGAATTAACTGCTTATGGTTTCAATACAGCTCTTATTGTATGTTTAATTGCGATTACTATCGGGATACTTTATTATGTATTCATTCCTTTATATATCTGGAAAGGTCAGACTCCAGGTAAGAAGATTTGTAAGATCAAAGTTATTGATTATGATCATAAAGATGTCACTATGAAAAACATGATGTTAAGAGAATTACTCGGTGCAACTCTTCTTGAAGGTGGTATTACTATTATTCCTTCTTATTTAAGAAAGATTGCCTCTCTTTTACAGTTCACTTCTATTGTAAATCCCTTAACTTATGTTGCTTATGCATTGACATTTGTTTCTATTGGATATGCTTATTTCCAGAAAGATACACGTTGTTTTCATGATTTAGTTTCACATACTGAAGTTATTAAACTATAAATTACTGTCCTATGGTATAATAAGGTATATTATACCAAAGGCGGTGAGTACATGTTTAACTTAGTTATTATTTTATTATCTACATTAAATGGTGAACCTAAAGGTTCTAATAATTATAAAATTGCGAAATTCATGATAGAGAACATTCGTGATTTAGAAGACTATACTCTAACTGAACTTGCAAAAGCGTGTTATGTGTCTAATTCTAGTATTTCTAGATTCTGCAGGGATATAGGTTTAAGGGATTTTAATCAGTTAAAAAATCAGATTGCGAAGTTTTCGGTAGAAAAAACGAAACTTTCTAATAAGTTCAACTATGAAGGACGAAATGAAGATTCCATTTTCACTTCTTATGTAAGAAGTGTGATTGAGAATCTAGAGATGTTGGAAAAGAGTTCTATTGAAGATGATATCAAAAAATTAGTCAATGATATTTATGCGTATCAAAAAGTAGCGGCATTTGGTTATATGCATTCTGAAAACGTTGCATTGAACTTGCAATATGATTTACAGACAAGTGCTAAATCTGTATTTACTGCCATTAAAGTAGCTAACCAGGCTGAATATATTACAAACGCAGATGAGAAGACTTTAATTATCTTGTTCTCTGATTCTGGTACTTATTTTGATCGTATTTTCCCACGTGCAAAACCATTTAAACAGCAAAGCAAGAAACCTAAGATTTGTTTAATTACATCTAATAAAGAATTAGATTATCCTTTTATTGATCAATATATACGCTATGACAGTAGAGGTGATTATGCAACTCACCCTTATTCACTCACAGCGATTGCAGATACAATATGCATTGAATATGCAAAAATGTTGAAAGAACTCGAATAATATGAAAGCACAGAAAAAGGTAAGGATGATCAGATCCTTACCTTTTCGTTTTGATGCAATTGTTCTCAAATTTGCAAATAAAGTATAATACTTGTATATCTGATATTCAAGTATTCTATTTTGCTTTAATAGCCCATCTCATCTTAGTAGACTTTGCACGTGAATTACGATGACATTCTTCTTTAGAAGGTCTAATCACATTTCTACATACATCTTCATAAATGCCAAGATTCTTGAGTTCTTTAAAAGACTTCTTCACAATTCTATCTTCTCCAGAATGGAATGTAAGAATGGCAGCCTTTCCTCCTGGTTTTAAAATAAGAGGGAGTTTCTCTACAAAATCATATAATACTTCAAATTCCTGATTCACTTCTATTCTTAATGCCTGGAATACTCTTGCAGCTGTCTTGTTCACAATATCTTTTCTGTTCTTATCAGTAATAAAGTTGAGTGTTTTATCAATGATCTTATAAAGCTGCTGAGTTGTTTCTACTTCCATACCTGAACGTATGAATGAATAGATATTCTTAGCTAATATATCAGCATATGGTTCATCTGAGTTCTCTGTAAGAATATGTTCTAGTTCTTCTCTTGATAAATCTTTTAAGATTTCATAAGCAGGTCTACCTGCTTTAGGATTAAGTCTTAGGTCTAATGGACCATCTTTCTTATATGAAAATCCTCTTTCTGGATTATCAATCTGCATAGAAGATACTCCTAAATCAGCTAAGACAAAATCAACTGGTCCGTACTTCTCACTTACTTGATCAATGTTTCTAAAGTTAGTCAAAATAGGAGTAAAGATGTCTTCTCCATAACCTTTATTTCTTAGTCTCTCTGTTGTTTTTTCTATTTCAATAGTATCGATGTCTAATCCATAAAGGTGTCCCTGACCCTCTAGTTTTTCCATCATTTTAGAAGAATGTCCTCCATATCCTAGAGTACAATCTAAACCAATCTGTCCTGGCTGAATATCTAAGAATTCTAGTATTTCATCTACCATGATAGAAATATGCATACCTGCTGGTGTACTTCCTTTTGAAATAACCTTTTCTATTGTTTCAGGATATAATTCTGGATTAAGTTCTTTGTACTTCTCTGAGAAGTTTTTAGGGTGTGTCCCTTTATATCTTTTTCTTCTTTTATGTACTTGTTCAGTCATGTTTATACCTCATTTCATCATCTACTATATTAACGAAAATAGAGACAATAAACAAGTCAGATAAAACTCTGTATATACAGGATTGTTCCCGCTTCTCTTCATAGCATATAATAAAAGTAGTGTATTCGCTATTTGTGGGGTGTTGTTGTTTCATGCTTTATTTTATAGTTTTCATGAAAGGAGAAACGTTATGGATACAAAAAGAATAGGAAAGTTCATTTCTGAGAACAGAAAAAGAAAAGGTCTCACTCAAGAACAGTTAGGAGAACTATTAGGAGTAACTAATAAGACTATCTCTAGATGGGAAAATGGTAACTATATGCCTGATTTGTCTTTACTGGTTCCGTTAAGTGAAACTTTGGACATTTCTTTAAATGAACTGCTCAATGGGAAATATATAACAGAGGATAAAATCATGGAAACAACAGAAAAGAGCTTAAAGAATACAATTAATTATAGTAAGAATATGCTTGTACAAGAGAAAAGAAAGATTTCTATTGGTATTATGATTTTTGGCGCATTTCTATGTTTTGCTGCATTTGCGATATTAGATAAGGAAAGCAGCTGGTGCTGTATTTACTCTATTGTAGGTATTATAGTATTTGTTTATGGGTTATCAAAAGAGTTGAAGAGAAATAGATTATTAATAAGTAGTGGAGTATTTGTTGCAATATTATGTGGATTTATGTTGATGGATTATGTAGGTGTTATAACTTCTCATAGACCTCCTATCTATGTATATATGATTAAGACTTCTAATGTGACAACCTACTACAACCCATTCTATAATGTTTATAGAATCAATAAGAACACACCTAATGAGTATTATATTGTAGATAGCGCAAAGAAATATACAGAAGATACTGTTCCTACAACTGTATTTAACAAACCGTTGAGTGGCATACACAATATTAAAAAGTATAAGAATCCATATATTGGTAATAATTCCAATATAGGAAATTTATTAAATAGTCTTCCTTTGCATGAATACGGTTATGTTTTTCAAATTGATTCTAAAAATCAAGGACTCACTGTGAACTACAATGCGACAGACTGGTATCATAATGAGGATCTTTATATCAATAAGGGCCTAATCTATAATTCTGTGTCTATCTTCTCTTTAATTGATAATGTACAATCTATTCAGTATAACTTTAGTGGAAGTACCTACACTACTACTAGAAAGATGATTGAAGAGAATTATCCACATTTTGAACAAGTAAAAGAGAATGAGAAGAACTTTAATCAGTAC
The DNA here is from genome assembly GCF_040227455.1 of Catenibacterium sp. RTP21428st1_D7_RTP21428_210409. Classification (NCBI taxonomy): domain Bacteria; kingdom Bacillati; phylum Bacillota; class Erysipelotrichia; order Erysipelotrichales; family Coprobacillaceae; genus Catenibacterium; species Catenibacterium sp. RTP21428st1_D7_RTP21428_210409. Next base: position 33,472 of record NZ_JBEHVX010000009.1, read on the forward strand.
TTAGAGAATAAGATAAATGATGATGAGTTTACAAGAAGTATATTCAATAAGATATTTGTGAAGAAGGGTTTATAAGAGGGGTTAAGCCCTCTTTTTAAATACCGTGTATTACACTAAAGTAAACAACACCATTTTCAAAAAAAGTTAGTCTTTATATTTTTTCATGTATGCTCTCATCCTCATTACAGTGAATTCCATCATATTTTACAATTTCATTCCTCCACATTTTCTGTTTTCATTCCATCACATTTTCAAAAAATATAAAATAAAAAGCACATCTCTTGCATGAGATATGCCTAATATTAATACATAGATTTATTTATTCTTCATATGAGGGAATAAGATAACTTCACGGATAGTTTCCTGACCAGTTAATAACATAACTAATCTATCAATACCCATACCCATACCACCAGTTGGTGGAAGACCGTATTCAAGGGCTTCTACATAGTCCATATCCATTTCGTTGGCTTCATCGTTACCTAATTCTTTTTCTTTTAACTGATTTGCGAATCTTTCATACTGATCATCTGGATCATTTAATTCTGTGAATGCATTTGCATATTCGTTACCACAGATGAATAATTCGAATCTCTGAGTAAAACGAGGATCCTGTAAGTTCTTCTTTGCGAGTGGAGAGATTTCAATTGGATGACCATATACGAATGTTGGTTCTACAATTGTTTCTTCTACATACTTTTCAAAGAATGCATTGACAATATGACCATATGCAAAGTGTGGTTCTACTTCAATACCATGTTCTTCAGCAAGTTTCTTAGCTTCTTCAATAGTCTTCTGTTCCCCAAAGTCAACACCAGTCTTTTCCTTGATTGCATTAACCATAGAGATTCTCTTGAATCCAGGTGCTAATGAAATAGAATGACCTTTGTATTCTACATCATAAGTACCATTGACAGTCATTGCGGCATTCGCAATGATACCTTCTGTTAAGTCCATCATACCTTCAAGGTCAGAGAATGCTTTATATACTTCGATAGTAGTGAATTCTGGGTTATGAGTTCTGTCCATACCTTCATTTCTGAATAAACGACCGATTTCATAAACGGCATCCATACCACCTACGATTAATCTCTTAAGGTTTAATTCTGTTGCGATTCTTAAGTAGAAATCTTTATCTAATGCATTGAAATGAGTGATGAAAGGCTTTGCTGCAGCACCACCAAGAATAGAGTTCATGATTGGTGTTTCTACTTCTGTGTATCCTTTATCATCTAAATAATGCTGGATTGAACGAACAATCTTAGGTCTCATGAAGGCTACTTTACGGGCTTCATCATTCATGATTAAGTCAACATATCTTCTTCTGAAACGTTCTTCAGTATCTGTTAAACCATGGAACTTTTCTGGTAAAGGTCTTAAAGCCTTAGTAAGGTGTGTATACTTTTCTACTCTTACAGTTAATTCACCAGTATGAGTCATGAATACTTCACCATCAATACCGATAATATCACCTAAATCGCTCTTCTTAACTAATTCATAAACATCTTCACCAACAGTATCTTTCTTGATATATAACTGGATTTTTCCATCTCTATCAAGAAGGTTCATGAAGCATACTTTACCTTTTCTTCTCTTTGCAACAATACGACCCGCAATACTTACAGCTGGTTTGCTTTCTTCTAATTCTTCTGCAGTCTTATCGCTATAGTTCTTTCTAATGTCTGAAGTATAAGCAGTCACATCAAATCTCTGTCCAAATGGGTCAATTCCAAGATCTTTAAGTTCCTGTAACTTCTGTCTTCTTACTAATTCCTGATCAGTAAACTTTCTTTCTTCCATGTGTGTTCTCCTTCTTTAGAATATAAAAACTCTCATCCGCTAGGGACGAGAGTTAACCGTGGTACCACCCTTATTCATCTACATAAGTAGACCTCATTAAGCCTTAACGCGGCAACACGTTATTTTATCACGTTAGATCCAAAATACAGCTCCCAGTCTTTATTCATATCAACTTCCCCATTCCTTTACACCAGCCAGGAATTCTCTCTGCGTTCCATCGATATTACTCTTCTGTTCATAGCTTTTACTCAAGTATTATAGACAATAAATAAATATGTTGTCAAGGTCATTTTATCAGCCTTATTCAATCTAATTTGTCTATAGACGTTTTTCAAATCCACCAAGGATTTCTGAATCCTCACTAATAGTCACAAATGCCTGTGGATCAATATCATATACAATCTTCTTAAATGTTTTCACTTCATATTTATTGATTGCACAATAAAGAATATATTGATCATTTTCTGTATAAGCACCCTTACCCATCCAGTAAGTCACACCTCTACCAGTCTTTTCCATAATCACATTCTTCATATCTTTTTCTTTAGTGAAGATTAATGCTATCACATTGATGTTCTGATAATGGATATGGTCGCTAATGAAATACAATACAAATACAAAGATAATAGAATACAGTGTAGTCTGTAAATCAAAGATAAATGCACAGCAAGTTAAAATAACAGCATTCAAACTCATTGATAACTTCCCTACCGAGAATCCTGGTTTAGTCTTAGATAAGCACACACCCGCAATATCAATACCACCTGCACTACCACTACCCTTGAGGGCAAGTCCTACACCAACGCCACACATAATAGCCCCAAAGATACAGTTAGATAACATATCGGGCATGATTGGATGTGTTAAGTTAGGTAAGAAAGATAATGTGATGGTCTGTACAACAACACTCATACCTGTTTTAACACAGAATTCTCTGTTCAAGATTCTATACCCCATAATAAATAATGGAATATTAATCATGAAGTTGATGATCCCTACAATGTTCATTGATTTAGGGATTGGTAGAAGTTTTCTTACAAAAACTTCGATAATCTGTGATGTACCAATTACACCTCCAAAGTTCAAGCCATTAGGTGTTACAAACAACCAGATTCCTAAAGATAATAAAATACTTCCAGCAATGACTTCGCCATACTTTTCTAGATTTTCCCTCATAGCGTCCCTCTTTCTTCTCATATCATAGAGTATTAAAACAAATAAAAGAATGCCTTTCAAGCATTCTTTAGTAAATTCCATATTCTATAAATAGATTCGCAATAGACTCAATGATATAGAGAACAGGTACCTGTGTTGCTGAACTATAAAAGTCACCATTTTTAGTACTTGGCATATAATACGTAAGAGCTAAATCAGACATCTTTGCAGCTATTGAAGAGGCACTATTGGTAATCACAATAATCTTAATATCATATTTTTTAAGTCTTTGATACGATCGATGATTTCTCTTGTTTCTCCTGAAACTGTGAAGAAAAGAGCACAGTCATTTTGATCATACATCCCCCTAAAACGGCTACTGAAGTCTCCACTATACATGGTACGTTTTCCCTTACGATTAAATAAAGAAGCCGCAAACTTCGCAATCGCATCACTTAGGCCAATGCCAGAACAGATCACCTCATGACTGTTCACAATTATTTCAGCAGCTTGATGAATAAGATCATCAAACTCTTTATTATCTACACGATTAAAATAATCGAGAATATAATTTAAAGCACGTTTGTTTTGAATAGGTTTATCTTCCTGATCCAGTTTCATTTCTGCTTTCCATTCTAAGAATCCTTCATAACCAAGTTTTTTAGCTACTCTTGTAATCATAGAAGAAGATACATGAAGATCTGTAGACAAATCTTTAAGTTTCATATGAATCACTTCATGACGATGAGAAATGATGTAGTTGTAAATATCTAATTCCAAATCACTTAATTGATTCATTTGATCTACCGTAACCATAAAATACCTCCAAAAGGTATTTTATCATACTTTATGCAAATCTCTTTTTCATTTTCTTATTCTGTTTCTTATTTTTCTTTTCAATACTCAACAACATATTCTTGTAGTCTTCTGACTTAATGTCTACAACAAGTGTATGTGAGACAATATCATGTAATGATTTCTTAGACTTTAAGACAATTACTAGTATTCCAGATAATATAGTAATAACGAGTCCTACTTTATTCCAGATAGAGGCAATATTGTATCCAGTTAATACATTGACTAACTGATGAAACATATTACTACATGTATAAATACTTCCTTCTACTAAGAATATCATAATAACCTGTCTGATGATCAGTTGTTTCACATTCACTTCTTGATAGTTGTCATTCACAATCTTCAATCCTAATAGTTTTTTACCTACAGTCTGTCCTTTCCAGATTATAGGTAATACTACATAGTACACAAATGCAACTGAAAGTGAAAGAACACCCGCAATCACTTGATAATATCCCTTAAATATAGATAACTGCTGAGGAATATAGACAGCATCCTTATGAAGAGACATATATAACAGAATAAGAGGAAGTGATGATAAGACACTTCCTAAATACCAATCAATACCATAAGCGATTATACGTTTGATATAACCTGTTTTATTCACAGGTTCATTTCTTAATTTATTCCACATCTTATCATCTTCCTTTATTAATTTAAGTGCTGATATAAAGCACCGATTAAGTTCGCATCATTACGATATTCACAAACTACGATTTCTGGTGGTAATGTGCTTGCATAACATGAATTATAGATTTCATCAAAGTTCTTTTTGATAAGTTCTAATAGTAATGGCTGTGCACTAATACCTCCACCAATCGCCACTTTTTCACAATCAAAGATCTGATTGATGTTGTAAATCTGTACTGCAGTTTCTAAACAGAACTGATTTAATCCTTTTAAAACAGCTTCATTTCCATTATTTGCCATTTCAAAGATTTCTTCACCTGTAAAATGTTCTTCTGTTTCTAATGCTTCCTGGATATGTAATAATAATCCATTGATTCCATTACTTGCATACCAAGATGTATCACCATCATATGGCTTATGGTAATCAGTGATGATATTAGAAAATTCACCTGCACCAAATCTACATCCGCTTAATACCTTATGATCCTTAATTAAAGCACCACCAATAGCTGTGCCAAGAATCACTACAGCGCCGTCCTGAATATCCTGAAGACTACCAAAACCTAGTTCTGCATTAGCGGCACATTTTGCATCATTACCAATTGTGACTCTTACACCACAACGCTCAGATAGTAATTCTGCCATATTTATATCATGATTATAAGCTAAAGCACCACCAGTGTAACAATAACCCTTATCAGGATCAATTCTTCCTGGCATACTCATCGCAATACCAGATACATCAGAATATGTATTATAAAGAGATTGAACGCTATTTACAAATGAATCAAGGCAATCTAAGGGAGTAGGCACCTTACCTCTTTCATATATATTCTTTTCTGCATCCATTACTGCATATTTAATAGCACTGCCGCCAACATCTAGAACTAAGTATTTTTTCATAATTTTTCTCCGTTACTTTCTATTACTTTCTTATACCAGTCAAAGGAATCCTTCTTACTTCTTGCAAGTGTTCCCTGACCTGCATTATCTTTATCTACATAAATGAAACCATAACGTTTCTTCATTTCACCCGTACCAAAGCTAACACAGTCAATACATCCCCAAACAGTATAACCTAATAAGTCTACACCATCAATATCTACTGCATTTTTCATTTCTTCGATATGCGCTTTAAGGTAATCAATACGGTACTGGTCATGTACTTTTCCATCTACCATCTGGTCCACTGCACCGAAGCCATTTTCTACAATAAATAGAGGAAGGTTGTAACGATCGTACATCCAGTTTAAGCTATATCTTAAACCTTTCGCATCAATTGGCCATCCCCACTCAGTCTTTGAAATATATGGGTTATCACATAAATCTGTTTCTTCATTATAGTCAAGGTTGACATCTCCATCACCCTTAACCGCAAATGACATATAATAACTAAATCCAATATAATCTACTGTACCCTGAGGAAGAACAGCTAAGTCTTCTTCAGTAATATCTAGATTGAAGTTCTTTCTTTCAAAGAAAGACTTCATATAACCTGGATAACGTCCTCTTGCATGAACATCCATATACCAGAAACGCTTATGGTTAGCACCTACTGCCTTCAACATATCATCTGGATTACATGAGTAAGGATAAATAGGTGTCATCGCAATCATGCAGCCAATCATCATAGAAGGATCAATAGCATGTCCTTCTTTAATAGCCATCGCACTTGCAACAAGCTCATAATGTGCTGCCTGATAAACAGTACGTTCTTTGTCTTCACCTTCTTCAAATATAATACCTGAGTTAGTAAATACAGCTACGTCTGCTTCATAGTTCGCCTGGTTGTTGATTTCATTGAATGTCATCCAGTATTTAACTTTATTGTGGTATCTTTCGAAACATACTTTTGCGAATCTTACAAAGAATGTAATCATCTTTCTGTTTCTCCATCCACCATATTTTTCTACTAAATGATAAGGCATTTCAAAGTGTGATAATGTGATAACTGGCTGAATACCATTCTTTAATAGTTCATCAAACATATCATCATAGAACTTTAAACCTTCTTCATTTGGTGTTTCTTCATCTCCCATTGGGAAGATTCTTGCCCAGGAAATAGATGTTCTAAAACATTTAAATCCCATTTCTTTAAATAAAGCGATATCTTCCTTATAGTGGTGATAGAAATCAATCGCTGTATGATTTGGGTAGAACTGATCAGGTTCAATTGTTTTAGTGATCTTTCTACGAGTAGTGGCAGAACCAACTGTCATCATATCTGAGACATTTGGTCCTTTACCACCTTCATTAAATCCACCTTCTACCTGATGTGCAGCAACTGCTCCACCCCATAAGAAGTCTTTACGCATTGTTTTCTCCTGCTTCTTCTGCTTCTTTCTTGATAGCGGCTCTTGTGCTTGCTGCAACAAATGGTAAGTAAATTAAAGTACTTACGACAAAGCAAAGAATACCTATAACTAGTGCCATAATGTTGTTAGCACCTGATCCTAAGAATGGTGTTAAGAATCCTGGAGTTGTCCAAGCAACTTGATAAGCAACTGGTGGGATGATCTTAATCACACATACACAGAAATAACCAATGAGGTTACATACGATTGGTGCTAAGATGAATGGAATAACATACATTGGGTTCATAACGATTGGTAAACCGAACATGATTGGTTCGTTGATGTTGAATAGTCCTGGAACTAATGACATCTTACAAATAGAGAATTCACCCTTATTCTTTCTACCTACGATAAACATAGCGGCAATTAAACCAAGTGTAGCACCTGATCCTCCACCATTACCAAATGCATCGTTGATTGAACCCCAGTTAACTGGATAAGGTGCACCCCATGCTGAACCATGAGCTGCAACATAAGCTAAGTTTGCGTTTCCCTGTTCTGTGAAGATAACTGAACGTAATGCATTTAAAGTGTTAGGACCATGGATACCTACAATCCATAACATCTGCTGTACTAATACGAATACGATGATTGTACCCATAGAGCTTCCAAGAGATGTTAATGGAGCCTGGATAGCGTTATAAACAACAACCTGAATACCTTCAGGAGTAATCATTGAGAATAAGTAGTTTAATACACCCATGATGGCAAGTACTAACATCATTGGGATTAATAAGTTAAATGACTGTGCTACTGCAGGTGGTACCATTTCTGGCATCTTGATTCTTAACTTTTCATTTCTACCAAAACGAGTTAGTAATTCTGTAGTTAATAGACCTACTAATAATGCAACGAATAATCCCTGTGCACCAAAGTAAGTAGTTGTTAAACCAGTTCCTGCATTCTTACCTGCAAATGCCTGCGCAGCAGGATAAAGAATAAAGAAAGATGAAAGAGATGTAATACCACATAATACTTTATCTCCACCCATTTCCTGAGCTAACTGATAAGCCACTAAGAATGCGATGATGATTGATAAGATATTAGTTGTACCATTGATAACAGAACTTAAAACAGCCTGATACTGAGCTAGGTTTGGAATTAAATCACCTAAGTGAAGTAATTTTGCGATGAATCCTGTAGGATCTAATAATACATAGTTAATAAGTAAAACCATTGAACCACCCATTGTGAGTGGGAATGATAAAGTGAACGCATCACGCACGGCTGCCACATGGCGCTGACCATTGATTTTTGCAGCTAATGGTACGAAGTAGCGTTCCATAAAGCTTTGAATTGCTTCCATTTTGTTTCTCCTCTTCTTATTTCATTCGGCCGATGTTGAAAACGTTTTCGTTTTCCGCAATTGATTCTATCAGAGGATTACAAATAAAAAAAGGGCTTGAAGCCCTTCTTGAATAGTATGCATTATCTGCAAAATGTTTCACTATTGTAACGTATTGTGACACGTATGCAATGTCATATTAGAAAGTATTTCAATAATACTTAATGCAGGTACCTGAGTTGTATGGGAAGAAAGTTCATTTCTTACATCATTAATATAATAGCTGATATGATAATCACTCATTTTTGCGAGTGTATTATCGTCTGATGCAGTAATTGTGATTAAAGTACTGCCTGCTGCTTTATAAGCATTGGCTTTTCTAATAAGTTCTACAGTATCTCCTGAGATAGACAACATAACGACAACTATATCAGTACCATCCATGGATACCTTCTGGTATGGATCTGTTAAGGCAGCACTAAAGAAACCATTACCAGAAAAGCGTCTTGCTGCATATTCTGCAATCTTAGCTGAATCTCCCATACCATCAAAAATAATCATATTCGCATCACCTAGTATATAAGCAACTTCTTTGAATAAATCTTGATAATAAGGAGTATTGAACTTCTTTAAACAGTCGATAGTTTCATCTAGGTCATTCACCATATAAAGAGAAACTTCTTTTTCTTCTTTCTTATAAGCATATTTTAATTCAGGAAAGCTGTCATATCCCATCTTTTTCACAAAACGCATAATAGAAGCTGTAGATGTAGGAATCTCATCTGCCAGTTCTCTTATACTCATATAAGGGAATTGAATGCTATGCTTCAATATATAGTTATATATACGCATATCTGTTGTACTAAAGCTTTTAATTTCTTTTTCATTAAACATCTAACAATTACCTCTATATACATTCTTCAAATATTTCTTAGCGACTTCTATCATTTGATTTATAAGTTCTATGGATGTAGGAGATTCATGATAATGATACTCGGGAAAATAGCGTGTGATATGTAACACAATATTCGGGTCAATAGACGCTAACCACTTTGCTTCTTTTTCCATATCTTCTAAATAATCATTAATACCAGGTACAATCAAAGAAGTGACTTCTAGATGACTTGATGAAGCTATTTGAATACTCTTCTTTACTGTTTCTAAATCACCAGAGAGTTTCTTATAGATATCTTCTCTAAATCCCTTTAAATCAATATTCCATGCATCTACTAAAGGAGATAACTCCTTTATATATTTCTCTTCTATCATTCCATTAGAGACTATAACAGTCTTTAAATCATGCTTCTTACATAATACAAAAGTATCATAAATAAACTCATAGCTGATCAGTGGTTCATTATAAGTAAACGCAATACCAATATTCCCTTCTTTTTTTAAATCTAAGGCGACTTCTACAAGTTTTTTAGGTGTTGTATGCACCTGTATAGAAGAACCTCTATCCTGCGATATGGTGTAATTCTGACAGAAAGGACATTTCATATTACAGCCATAAGAACCGACAGATAACATCTGTGTTTCAGGATAGAAATGATAGAGAGGTTTCTTTTCAATAGGATCTAAAGACAGTGATGTAATAGCACCATAGTCTTTAAGTACTATACTTCCTTCTTTATTCATTCTTTGATGACAGAATCCTGTCTGTCCTTCTTTTAATACACAATGATGAGGACATAAATCACATCTAGCCATGTCTGATCACCCTGAATCTTTCTATCTTGATCTTCTCTCCTTCATGAATACCTGCTTTATGACAAGCTATCTGAATCTGATCAGTCACTGTATCCACACCCTCTAGAGAAGGAAGGAGTAAACCTCTTTTAGAACCATGGGATACTATAATACCATAAATATGAGGATCTAGTGTACTGATATCTTCTACTGGCTCTATTTCTCCTAATACATCGACTGAAATAATGAGATTATCTAGTTCTTCTTCTGTAATAGAATCAAAACGTGGATCTTCACTACATGCACTGATCGCATTATGTACTATTTCTAAGGCAATATTATCCTGTACAGGCATAAAGGTACCAATACAGCCTCTTAAACGCCCTTCTTCATGAATAGATACAAAGACACCAGCACGTCTTTTCATCTCTTTTGTGACTTCTGGAATGATTTCTACTTTTTCTTTTACATAATGTTCTATTGTGGTTCTAGCCAGTCTGACATAGTCATCTTCATGTTCTTTGATCTTCTTAACTTCTTCCTGCATTTTCTTTTTATATTGTTTTCCTATATCACGGGTTTGATCTTCACCACATATTTCAAAACCACAAATACCATAACCTACTCCAAATGGTCCTTCATAAGAATAATAGTGTGGTTTAATCTTTTTTTGATCTAAAGCACCTGCCATGATTTGAAATGATCTGAGTCCACATTCAGCAGCTGCTTCAGTAAAAATGGGATCAAATGTTAGAAAACGCATAAAGTCACTATTCTTCCATGCTGTAATAATATCATGATCGAAGAGCGGTCCTTCTTCTTTATAACCATAAGGACCATCCTCTTTTAAACGATGAGACAAATCACCACTCGCAATTAATAAAACATTCTTATCTCCCACTGCTTCTTTAATACATTGTCCAAAGCGATAATGAGTAAGAGGAGATAAACCAGATATTCCTATTCTTACAACTTTATAGTCCTTTAGATACTTATTTAAGAAGTAAAGAGGAGTCATTGTGCCATGATCTAAATCATCATCTTTTCCTAATGTTCCTGCAAAAATATGATACTTCTTGGCAGATTAAGTGATCTTCTTTACAAGTTCTGTATCATAATCCACTTCTATTCTTACATTTCCTGCATGAAACTGACTAAAGTCTCCTGATGCATGTTTACCAGGAGATATATGAATATAATCACTATAGGCGATCGCATGAGGACTGATCACAATGACTGTTTCTATTGGAAGAGTAGATACATATTTCATAATGGATTCATAAGATTGTATTGTGTTACTAATGGTTTTCTCTTCTCCTTGACCTATTTCAGGAATAATTAGTGGAGGATGAGGGACACACATTGCATAAAGTACAGACATATAATCATCTCCTTTACTCTATTATAAAACAAAAAGAAGATGATTACTCACCTTCTAGTTCTTTCTCAAAGTCTTTTAAAATTGTTTCTAATTCTTCTAATGTATTCATCTGTGTTAAATGATTCTTGATTTTTGCTGAACCTCTTAACCCTTTGACATACCAAGGTGCCTGCCCACGCATTTGTCTAATCGCATTCTTTTCACCTTCTGTTTTTACTAAACGATGGGCATGATCAATACATAACTGGATACGTGCATGAAAGTCTGGTTCTTCTTCTAGAATACCCTCTTCTAGATATTTCACCATTCTACGAATCACAAAGGGATTACCTAAAGCACCTCTACCAACCATAACAGCATCACAGCCTGTTTCTTCCATCATTCTTTTCGCATCTTCAGGTGTTCTGACATCACCATTCCCAATAACTGGAATACTGACTGCTTCTTTTACTTTTTTAATCCATGACCAATCTGCATGACCTTCATACATCTGTGAACGTGTTCGCCCATGAATAGCCACTGCACTTGCACCTGCTTTTTCCATTAATTGTGCCATTTCTACACAGTTAATATGCTTCATGTCATAACCAATACGCATCTTAACAGTCACTGGTACATTCACTGCTTCTACGACAGCCTTCACAATATCATATGCAAGTTCTGGATACTGCATTAAATAACTGCCTGCATGAGCCTTTAATACCTTATTTACAGGACATCCCATATTAATATCAATAATATCACAATCAGAATGTTCCTCTACAAACTTGGCAGCTTTGACCATAGTCTCTACTTCACCACCAAAAATCTGCATACTCATAGGGTGTTCATCTTCACCTACTGCAAGCATATCAATTGTCTTTTGATTTCCATAACATAACGCTTTATCACTGACCATTTCAGATACTACAAGTCCTGCACCAAACTCTTTTACAAGTCTACGGTAAGCGACATTTGTGATACCTGCCATAGGAGCCATGATAATAGGATGTTTTATTTCTACGTTTCCAATTTTCAACATTTTTTAATCACCATCACAAAATATACCATATTCCTGACACAATACAAAGATAAATTATGTTTATACTATGAGTTGTGAAAGGAAGTTCCCGATCCTTTCAATAATATATATATCGTTTTCATTTCCCTTCCCTATTTTACTAATAGGACATAAGGAGCAGGCGTTCCCTTCCTGCTCCTTATTGTATGTTTTAAATGTTTACAGTTATGTCCAATGAATGTAGAAGTCAACAATGAATCACGTGGACGTAAAAACGGCACTGATTGTATTCTTTGTTATGAATGTACAAAAGAATGTCCAGTCAAAGCACTTCATTAATGCGACACATATTTCTCCATAATATATAGATATTTCCTCTAAATTTATCTTCTATACTAGTTATTGAAAGGAGGAAACTGTCATACAATTCTAAAAAGATCAATTATTCAATTCTATTCCCTTCCATGATATATGTTAACTGATCTTTGTATAATACCAGACAGTGTAAAAAAAAACGCCATTTTATGATGCGCCCCTGTCAAGTAGACAGGTGAAATAATTAAAAACATGTACCCATGCCAGCCACGTAGTGGCTGGCATTTTTTTATGCATAATGTGCCGCCTTATATT
>NZ_JBEHVX010000010.1:0-44981 GCF_040227455.1 Catenibacterium sp. RTP21428st1_D7_RTP21428_210409
AGCCACGCGAATTGGGATAAAGGGGCATGCCCCTTTATCCCAATTCCTTAATTCCAGTTTCATTTTACAATTGAGGTTTTGAAAAAATATTCGAATTAAACAAAAAATATATTGATTAATTTAGCCATATCATGTAATCTTTATACAAAAGCGTGAGGTGGAATAAAGATATGAAAGTGGTTAAATTTGGTGGCTCATCGTTAGCCAGCGCAACTCAGTTTAAAAAAGTACATGACATCGTTCTAGAAGATACTGATCGTCATTATGTAGTTCCCAGTGCCCCTGGGAAAAGAAATAAAGAAGATACAAAAGTAACAGACTTATTGATTCTAGCTTATTCGCATCACAACAAAGATGATTTTGAAGAAATCTATGACAGAATCAAAGAACGTTACAATGAAATTATTACTGAATTAGGTCTTGATGTTTCTTTAGAAGAAGACTTTAAAGAAATTAAAGAAGAAATCAAAAAACAGAATAGTTTTGATTATACAATTTCACGTGGTGAATATTTAAATGGTAAAGTATTAGCTAATTATTTAGGCTTTGACTTTATTGATGCTGCCGATGTAATCTATATTGATAAACATGGTAGATATGATGAAAAGAGAACAGATGCAGCTCTCACAAAAGCTTTATCTGAACATGATTATGCAGTTATTCCAGGATTCTATGGACAGTTAAATGATGAATCAGGACGTATTAAAGCCTTCTCTAGAGGTGGTAGTGATGTCACTGGTTCTATTGTTGCAAAATGTGCCTGCGCAGATTTATATGAAAACTGGACTGATGTATCAGGTTTCTTAATTGCAGACCCTCGTATTGTGAAAGATCCTAAACCAATTGCGACAATCACTTATAAAGAACTAAGAGAATTATCTTATATGGGCGCGAGTGTTCTACATCAGAATTCCATCTTCCCAGTAAGAAATGAAGGTATTCCTATCTTAATCAAGAATACAAATAGTCCAGAAGATCCAGGTACTTTAATTGTAGAAAGTACTTGTCATAAACCAGATCATGTTATTACGGGTATTGCAGGTAAAACAGGTTTTGCGACTGTTATGATTGAAAAAGACATGATGAATAGTGAAATCGGCTTTGGACGTAAAGTACTACAGGTATTTGAAGAACATGGCTTATCATTTGAACATATGCCTTCTGGTATTGATACAATGACTATCATTGTGAATAGTGATGACTTTATTGAAAAAGAACAGGCTATTCTTGCAGGATTACATCGTGCAGTGCAGCCAGACTATATTGTCTTAGAATCTGATTTAGCCCTTATTGCGGTTGTAGGTCGTGGTATGAAGGACAGCCGTGGTACTTCAGCAAGAGTATTTAAAGCACTTGCGAAAGAAAATATCAACGTTAAGATGATTGACCAGGGTTCATCAGAATTAAATATCATCGTAGGTGTAAGAAACTGTTATTTCAAACCAGCTATCAAAGCTATTTATGATGAATTCATTACAAGTGAAGACGATGAATAGAGAAGCAAATTGCTTCTCCTTTTTTTTATCATATTGAGTGACATATATATAATTATAAGCTTATAAATAGACAATTCATAAATGAGGGAGGAAATATTTATATAAAATACAAAAATACTGCATTGTTAATTGAAATCATACAGCCACTACTTACGGTATCCTATCCCTGTTTATGTAATGTTAGATGAGATTTCATATCGCTTAGCATTAAAGTTTTAAAGATGACTTCAAGGCATGATTGTCTTGAAGTTTTTTTGTGAAAATAAAAGAGGAGATCAACTCCCCTATACCTTCACAAGTTTATTCTTTATGCATATTATTAAACTGATAACAGTTAATAAGCAGGCAATTATATGAAATCTCATAAAACTAAATAAACATATAAGAACCATAAGACTACCACATATCATATAAGTCGTATTGATCTTTCTTAATAATGCACTCATACCAATAGAAAAACATCCAAGTACACCTGTCAATAACACAAGATTTAATCCAAACATATGACAAATACTATTTACAGGTAAGAAATACATGATTACATATGCTACTAAAGTGATTCCTAGAAATAGTGTAGAAAGTGGGAAATTACTCATTAAAGGCTTTAATAAAGCATGATCAAATAGATGTATATGATTTCTTACATCCATCTCTACTAGAACACTAAGTATCGCATTAGACAATACAACGAGTATTGTAATAGTAGTAAGTGTTCCTAAAGAACCAACTAATTCTTTTTCTATCAAATGGCGATCATGAATAAATAGTGTCATCACAATAGCTCCAAGTAACCCTTGTATTAAACTTAATATTCCCTGAAATATAGAAATAGAACTATGTGAATGAATACCACATATAGCCATTACAAAAGAACCAGCCATGCCAATAAGAAAACAGAAGGCACTCAACCCAAAAGGTACAATAATCGTATTGTATTCAAACCAATGAAACAAATTATACAACATGCCTACTATCTCATCCCCAATAGAAGGCTGTAAATGAATCACACCATGACTATATATTAAATTCACAAATAAGAAGCTAATAGCCAATGCTTCATACTTCTTTTTCATAACACCACTCCCTATGCACTATTATAGTTCTTTTATATCTTTATACAATTGTATATTGAATGTAAGCGGTTCTTATTGTCAATACATTTAGTATACATTTAGATTATTCCCTTTGTGCACAACACGAATCAATAGGTTATAATGTATAAAGGGGTGATGATATGAAGAAGGGTGTCATGATGCAGGGCTTTGAATGGTATCTTCCATCTAGTCCACATTTGTGGAAAATATTAAGAATCAATGCCTTTAAGCTTAAAAAAGCAGGTATTACAGCTATCTGGCTTCCTCCTGCTTATTAAGGTGCATATGGAGTCAATGATACAGGATATGGTGTCTATGATCATTATGACTTAGGAGAATTCAAAAGCAAGAATACAATACGTACCAAATATGGCACAAAGAAGGAATATCTCTGGTGTATTAAGATGTTTCATCTATTTGGAATAGATGTCTATGCAGATATTGTATTGAATCATCTCATGGGTGCCGATGCCATGGAACAAGTCATTACCTATAAGGTAGATGCTTATCATAGACATAAAGTATCTAAAAGAAAAAGAGTCATTCGTGCTTCTACATATTTCTCATTTCCATCTAGAAATAAATATTCTGACTTTATATATAATTCAAAACATTTTACGAGTGTAGATTATGATGCATCTAAACATCAACATGGTCTTTATCTTTTCAAAGGAAAACACTTCAGTGAGAATGTTGATGATGAATATGAAAACTATGATTACTTAATGGGTGCAGATTTAGACTACAATAATCCTGAAGTAGTTAAAGAAGCCATTCAATGGGGACTTTGGTATAAAGACATTACTCATCTAGATGGCTTTAGATGTGATGCCATTAAACATATAGACTCATCTTTCTATGAACATTGGATCACTACAATGCGTAATCACTCTAAAAAAGAACTCTTTACAGTAGGAGAATACTGGGGTGATATTAACCATTTATGTCATTATCTAGAATCTACTCACTTCTGTATGAGTCTATTTGATGTCCCATTACACTATCATTTCTATGATGCCAGCCATTCTAATGGTTATTATGATATGCAAGAAATTTTCAATAATACGTTAGTACAAAGATATGACAAGTATGCTGTCACATTTGTGGATAACCATGATACACAGCCAGGACAATCTTTAACTTCTTTTATTGAAGATTGGTTCAAACCACAGGCCTATGCCTGTATCTTACTAAGAGAACAAGGTTATCCATGCATCTTCTATGGTGACTATTATGGAATCCCTCATGATTATATCAATCCTAAGAAAGATCTATTAGATTATATGTTGAAGTTAAGAAAACAATATGTAGAAGGAATAAGACATGACTATATAGATGATCCTGATGTGATTGGATGGACTTATGAAACAGGATTTGCAGTCATACTCACTAATAGTGAAGGTGGCACAAAACGTATGTTTGTAGGTAAGAAGTATAAACATATGGCAGATGGTAAACATACTATTGATATTATTGATGGCTATGGTGAATTCATATGTGATGAAGCATCTCTTAACCTATATATTGTACAAAAATAGAAATTATTGAATATAAATAGAGAAAAAGTGTTATATAAAAGTGTTCGTGAACTTGTGAATGATACAAATGTGTCCACGGCAACAGTTATGCGTTTTTGTAAGAAGATGGAGGTGTGAAAGATTAAGCTTCAGAACGTAAGGCTAGTTTAGGAAAATTTAACTTTTTTATTCCAATGGTATATGCAACAGAACAGATTTTTTACGAATTAACACAAAATACATGACTAAAGTTTGTCACTCGTGACCATTTCTGTGAGACCTAATGATTATAGAGCATCACAATATGACCATACAGCAGATGATTACATAAAGAAGAAATTATCTGATAGGATGTATCATTTAGCAGATGGAACTCTAGTACAACGAGACTGATATTCATCATTTTTGTTGTACTGCTATGACTACAGGACTAAGAATATAGATAGAGACAGATGTATTTTAGAATTTGAAAAGTGTTACAGTAAGGAAGAAACCTTAATTAAAAGTATTGAGACTAATAGAATCAAAGTATTGAATAGTGGAATTAAAATAGTATAAAATAGCCATCAGGGAGATTGATTACACTTCCTTATCGAAAGATAGAAATTTACCGTTAATGTGGTCGTTGGACTGCTTGGTAATAAAAGTTCTTATTTAAATAGATTTATACTTGCATTCCAAAGTCTGAAAATGATGTACGATTACAAGCTAAACTTGACAGTAAGAACCCCACGGGCTTGCCCGTAGGAGTAGTCAGTCTAGATATATTCTGGCCTGCTCTCGCAATTATTATTGCATTTATCTGGTATCTCACATCAAAGAAACAAAAAGAAAGGACTAAATAGCACTTATTATGGGAAAAAGATTAAAGAAATTACTTTTATGTATGACAATTTTATTATCAGTGACTGTATTTAATATATTCCAGGTAACTGCTGTTGATGTGAACAAGAATTGTTCACTTACACTTAATGAATGTTTATCAGGGCTAGATGTTCATTTATATCGTGTTGCAAGTGTTTCTAAAGATGGCAGTTATGAATATACAGATGAATTTAAAGATGCAGAAAATAGTTCTATTGATTTAAATAAGCTAGAAACAAGCGAAGAATTAAAAAATGCAGCTATGACTTTAAAAGGTTATGCTGCAAATAAAGAAGGTATGACTAAGACAACAACTTCTCCTACTTTAACTTATTCAAACTTAAATACAGGTCTTTATTTGGTTGTGGCAGATAATTTAGTAATAGATGGTAAGACATATACTTATTTACCTTATCTTATTTCTTTACCACAAGGTACTAAGTATGATGTATCTATTAATTTTGTGAAATATTCAGAAGTTCATTCTCATGAATATAAAATTATTAAACAGTGGAAAGACAATGGTTCAACTCATCCTAAGTCAATAGAAGTAGAACTCTATGATGGAAATACATTTCTTAAAACAATCACTTTAGATGCAGCTCATAACTATGCTTATTCATGGAAAACTGAACAAGTAATGAACTACAGTATTAAAGAAAAGAATGTAAAAGGGTATAAGGGTATTGTATCAGTAAGTAGTAATGATGCAAAAACAGAATATGTTATTACTAATACAAGTACATCTAGTACTGGTTCTCATGTAAAAACAGGGGATACTACAAGAATGAATCACTGGGTCACATTAATGGCTTTATCAGGATTATTTTTACTTATAGTAGGAACTCTATTTAGATATGAAAAAGGTTAGTCAATTATTAATGACACTAGGATGTTTCTGCATCCTAGTGTCTTGTGCTTTATTTGGTTATTCATTCTATCGACAGAATAAAGAAATAAAGGATATACAAACACTATATACTCAAACAAAACAATTAATCCCCGATTCATATATTTCATCTGAGGATGCTTATTTAGATATAGATGGACATGATATATATGCGATACTTCAAGTCAATGATATCAAGTGGGTTATAGGTCATGAAGAAAGCCTTCCACATTATAAGAATAAGAATATAATCATTCCAGAATCATTATTGAAACAGGTGCAGTTATTAAAGAATAGGGATAAACTTACTATTCATACTGTATCAGGTGAAACAATAAAATATCAATTAGAAGTCATTGGTAAAGTAGATCAACTTTCAAAAAGCATACCTGCCCTGTATTGTAAGAATGGTTCTAGTTACTATTGTATTAATCTAATTAAAGTATAATATTTAGATAATACATAAATATTGTGTAAAAGTATAAGAAAAATAGAAAAAGCAGTTGACATGAGTGTGATTATTCAGTATGATGAGTTCACAAATTAAGAACTACTAAGTATAAATACAATGAAAAGAAATAGTAGATATCTCAAAGAAGCATAGAGAATCCTTGGCTGGTGTAAAAGGATGTTTGAGGGATATTGAATTCATCTTGGAGTAGATCGTTGAATGAAGTAGGCGTTTCCGGTCACAACCGTTATATTGTCAGAGTATGATAGTACTCGTTGAGATATATCTAGTGATAGATATATAAAATAAGGTGGTAACACGAAGATACACTCTCGTCCTTATAGGATGAGAGTCTTTTATTTATACAGGTAGAAGATAAGAGGAGAAAAGATTATGATTATTGTATTCAAACCAAAAACAAGTGAAGAAGATGTGAAGAAAATCCAGGCTAAGGTAGAAGAAAAAGGATTAGAAACTCATTTAGTTGTAGGTCATGATGTGACTATCTGTGGTGTAATTGGTGATACGACTAAAGTAGATCCTAGAGATATTGAAGTTTCACCTTCTGTAGAAAAAGTAATGAGAGTTGAACAGCCTTATAAATTGGCTAACCGTGCATTCCATCCTGAAGATACTATTGTGGATGTAGATGGTGTTAAAGTAGGTGGAGGCCATATGGCTCTTATTGCTGGTCCTTGTTCTGTAGAATCAGAAGAACAGGTTATTGCGATTGCGAAGGAAGTAAAAGCAGCTGGAGCTAATATGCTTAGAGGTGGTGCATTCAAGCCTAGAACATCTCCATATGCATTCCAGGGATTAGGTTCTACTGGTTTAGATTACTTAGTAGCTGCAAAGAAAGAAACAGGCTTACCAATCGTATCAGAACTTATGAGTGCTGATGATATTGATGAATTCAATGAAAAGGTAGACTTAGTTCAGATTGGTGCAAGAAACATGCAGAACTTCACTTTACTTAAGGAAGTAGGTGCAAGAGTTAAGAAACCTATCCTATTAAAGAGAGGATTAAGTGCAACATATCAGGAATGGATCATGAGTGCAGAATATATCATGGCAAGTGGTAATGAGAATGTCATCCTATGTGAAAGAGGTGTAAGAACATTCGAAACATATACAAGAAACACTCTAGACTTACAGGCTATTCCAGTACTTAGAAAAATGACTCATTTACCTGTAATCATTGACCCATCACACGCTGGTGGTAAATGGTGGTTAGTAGAACCAATGGCTAAGGCAAGTGTTGCGGCAGGATGTGATGGATTACTTATTGAAGTACATAATGATCCTGAACATGCATTATGTGATGGGGCTCAGTCATTAAAGCCTAAAAAATATACAAAACTTATTGAAGAATTAAGAGAAATCGGTAAGGTTGTTGGAAAGGAAATCTAAAATGAAATTAAATGTGAACTTAGGAAAAGACAGTTATCCTATATATATTGAACAAGGTATCTTAAATAAAACAAAAGAACTAATTTCCCAGGTCTTCACAGGTGCGAAAATCGTTATTGTCTCTGACGATAACGTTTTTCCACTTTATGGAGAACAGATAGTCAATCAGTTAAAAGATACTTATGAAGTCTCTACAGTAGTCATTCCTCATGGAGAACCATCTAAGAGATTTGATATTTTACCTTCTATCTATTCACAATTACTAGAAGCTAAGATTACAAGAACTGATTTACTTATTGCGCTAGGTGGAGGTGTTATTGGTGATTTAGCTGGATTTGTGGCAAGTACTTATATGCGTGGTATTAAGTTTGTACAGATTCCTACTTCATTATTATCACAGGTAGACTCTTCAGTAGGTGGTAAAGTGGCTGTAGATTTACCTGAAGGAAAGAACTTAGTCGGTGCTTTTAAACACCCATTGCTTGTTCTTATTGATCCACTTACTCTTAAAACATTAGATCCTCATTTTATTACTGATGGTATGGGAGAAGTCATTAAATACGGTTGTATCAAGGATAAAGAACTATTTGATCAATTAGCTGGTTATAGAGACTTTGATGATCTTTATAAAGACATTGATGAAATCATCTATAAATGTGTAGATATCAAAAGAGATGTTGTAGAAAAGGACTTATATGATTTTGGTGATCGCTTATGCTTAAACTTTGGTCATACTATTGGACACTCAATCGAGCAACATTTCCATTATGAAAAATATTCTCATGGTGAAGCAGTAGGAATCGGTATGGTAGCTATCACCCGTATCGCAGAACTTAAAGGATTATGTGAACAAGGCACTACTAAACGTATAGAAGAAGCCTTAAGTCACTATAACCTTCCTACTCATGCCAATGTCCCTACAAAAGAACTACTTAAAGCTATTGATCTAGATAAGAAAAACATCAATTCAACACTATCTTTTGTTTTACTTAAAACAATAGGAGAGTATTATGTACATAAGGATCAAAAAGAGATGATTCTGGAAGTAGAGGACATATAATGACAAAAATCACTATTACACCAAAAACACTTCAAGGAACAATTGCGGTTCCCCCTTCTAAATCATTAGCCCATCGTGCTATTATCTGTGCAGCCCTCGCACCAGGTATGAGCCGTATTAGCGGTATTGATTACTCAGAAGACATTGAAGCCACAATAGAAGGTATGAAAGCCTTAGGTGCTATTATTAAACAGGAAGGCGATACTTTAATTATTGATGGTTCTATTACTTTAGGACTAGGAAGAGTAGAAATAGATGCCCATGAATCAGGTTCTACATTACGTTTCTTAATGCCTTTATCACTCGTTAACTTTTCTCGTGTACATTTTGTAGGTAAAGGAAAACTTGGACAAAGACCACTTGATGTATACTATGATATCTTTGATAAACAAAAGATTGCATACCTTAGAAAAGACTCAGAACGTTTAGATGTTATTCTAGATGGTCAGCTTCATTCAGATATATTTGAAGTACCAGGTAATGTTTCTTCACAATTTATCAGTGGTTTATTATTCACTTTACCTTTATTAAAGGGTGATTCTTTAATTAAAATCACTACACCACTAGAATCTAAAGGCTATATTGACTTAACACTTGATATGTTAGAAAAGTTTGGTATTGAAATTATTAATCATGATTATCAGGCATTCCAGATCCGTGGTAATCAGAACTATAAACCATGTGATTACAATGTAGAAGCGGACTTCTCACAAGCTGCTTTCTATCTAGTTGCTGATTTACTAGGAAGTGATATTACACTTACTAATCTTAATATGCACTCATCACAAGGTGATAGAGCTATTTTAGATATTATGGAACAGATGGGTGGAGAAATTGTAGAAACAAGTGCGGGTATTAAAGTAGTCTGCGACAAAATCAAACCTGCCACTATTGATGCTTCACAATGTCCAGATTTGATGCCTGTTGTATCAGTGGCTTGTGGTCTTGCAGAAGGGACATCACACATCATCAATGCATCACGTTTACGTATTAAAGAATGTGACCGTCTCACTGCTTCTGTAGAACTATTAAAAGCTGCTGGTATTGATGCAGTTGAAGAAGAAGACAGTATGACTATTGTTGGTTCTGATTCTTATAATAGTGCAGAAGTAACAGGTTCTAATGATCATCGTATGTGTATGGCTGAAGCTATTTTGTCTACACGTGCCAATGGTCCAATTACTATTGATGATAAGGATTGTGTTAAGAAGAGCTATCCAGGCTTCTTTGAAGACTTCACATCTCTAGGTGGTGAATATCATGAGTGCTAATTGGGGACATCATATCGAATTATCTTTATTTGGTGAAAGCCATGGGAAGGCTATTGGTATCACAATAGGTCATCTTCCTGCTGGTATTAAGCTAGATATGGATGCCATTAATAAGGATATGCAAAGACGTGCGCCAGGTAAGAACCTAATGAGTACACAAAGAAAAGAAGCAGACGAAGTAGAAATACTCAGTGGTGTATTAGATGGTTATACAACAGGTGCACCATTATGTGGAATTATTAAAAATACATCCCAGCATTCTAAAGACTATTCTTATTTGAAGGATAATATGCGTCCAGGACATTCAGATTATCCTGCTTATATTAAATATAGAGGCTTTAATGATGTGAGAGGAGGGGGACACTTCTCTGGCAGACTTACAGCACCAATCGTTTTTGCAGGTGCTATCGCAAAACAGATCTTAAAAGAAAAAGGTATTCATGTCGGTGCACATATTCTTTCTATTAAAGATGTGAAGGATACGCATTATCCATTAGATATTACTCCATCTTACTTAGAAGAACTAAGTCAAAAAGACTATCCTGTTATTCATGATGATGTATATGCTTTAATGCAGGAAACAATCGAAGAAGCGAGAAAGGAAGGCAATAGTGTGGGTGGAAAGATTGAATGTGCTGTCACTGGACTACCAGCAGGAGTTGGAAATCCTTTCTTTGATAGTATTGAAGCCCATTTATCACCATTACTCTTTAGTATTCCTGCAGTTAAGTCAGTTTCATTTGGTGATCTAGATGATATTACTTTACTTAAAGGATCAGAAGCGAATGATGCCTACTATTATGAAGGAGAAGAAGTGAAAACTTCTACAAACCATAATGGTGGTATTACAGGTGGTATAACTAACGGTATGCCATTACTCTTTATGGTAGGTATTAAACCAACCCCATCTATTTCCTTAAAACAGAATACAATCAATGTGAAAACACATGAAAATACAGAATTAGAAATCGTAGGAAGACATGATCCATGTATCATTCCTCGTGCGATTGTCGTTGTAGAAGCTATGGCAGCACTAGGTGTATTAGATATGCTGGAGGCACTATGAAAGATTTAAAAACATGTCGAGAAGAAATAGATGCAATCGATAAGGAAATTATTGCCTTATTTGAAAAACGTATGCATGTTTCTAAGGATGTTATTACATATAAATTAGCGCATGATATGCAGATCTTCCAGAAGGATAGAGAAAAAGAAGTTATCCAGAAGAATGTAGATCGTTTAGAAGATAAATCTCTAGAATCTTACGCAAAAACATTTGTCCAGGATACAATGAATCTTTCTAAAAGTTATCAGTCTACTTTTATTCCTTTAAAGAAATATGAAGCGACTAAAATTAAAGAAAACTTTAAAGTAGGTTACCAAGGTGTTCCAGGATCTTTTTCTAATCAGGCTTTGAATTGCTGGTTTGGAGACATTGAAGGCATCAACTACCCTCACTTTGAAGATGTCTATCAGGCATTGGAAAAAGGTGAAATAGACTATGGTGTACTCCCTTTAGAAAACTCTTCTACAGGTGCTATTAATGATAACTATGACTTACTTACTCAATATGGCTTTTATATTGTAGGTGAGCAGTCTATCACAATAGATCAGAATCTACTTGGTATCAAAGGAGCCACTCTAGAAGATATCAAAGATGTCTATAGTCATGTGCAGGGCTTAAAACAAACATCTGAATTCTTAAATGCACATCACATTGAAGGTCATGACTATCTCAATACAGCTGCGGCTGCTAAGTATATCAGTGAAGCACAGGATAAACATATCGGTGCCATTGCCTCTAGTGAAGCAGCTAAACTCTATAATCTTGATATTATTGCCAAGGCAATACAAAATGATCAAAGCAATCATACACGCTTTATCATTATCGCAAGACAATATGAAATCAGACCATCTGCTAATCGTATCAGCATGGTCTTCACAGTCAATCATGAAGTCGGTGCTCTTTATGAAGTCATGAGAGTTGTAAAGGAACATAACATCAACATGGCTCGCATTGAATCAAGACCACTTCCATTATCTCCATGGGAATACTATTTCTATTTAGATGTAGATGGCAACTTGAATCAGGATCATGTCCAGCGTGCTTTACAGGGAATCAAAACATATACAAATACATTTAGAATGATTGGTAACTATGAAAGGAAGGAATCATGAAAAATATCATTTTAATTGGAATTATGGGCAGTGGTAAAACAACATTTGGAAAAATTCTTTCACAAAAAACAGGTCATGAAATGATTGACCTTGATGATTATCTTGTGAATCGCTTTAATATGTCCATTCCTGATATGTTTCAAATTTCTGAAGACTACTTCAGAAACAATGAAACAATATGTTGTCAAGAAGTATCAGAACTTGAAGGTAAAATCATCTCTACTGGTGGTGGAGTGATTAAAAGACCTGAAAACATTGCATATCTAAAGAAGAATGGTGTTGTTTTCTATATTGACCGTCCAATTGAAGCTATTGTGAAGGATGTCGATCCAAGTGGCAGACCTCTATTAAAGGATGGCCCAGACAAACTCTATGCCTTAGATAAAGAACGTAGAGATAAATATATGTCCTCATGCGACTATCATATTATAAATGATGCTTCACTTGAAAAAGTCATAGATACCATTCTAGATATCATGAAGAAATACGATAAATCCCCATTCTAAGGGGATTTTTTATATTTGCATAAATTGTAAATATATACTATAATAGGGCTTTGTTTCGAGAGGAGAAAAGAATGGAAAAATTATTTCACTTAAAAGAACATGGGACAAATGTTAAGACTGAAATACTAGCTGGTATTACAACTTTTCTAGCAATGGCCTATATTCTTGCAGTCAACCCTGCTATTCTAGGACAGGCACACATGAGTCATCAAGGTGTCTTCCTTGCGACTGCAATCTCTGCAGGTGCCGCAAGCATCTTTATGGGATTAATGGCAAACTACCCAGTCTCTCTTGCACCAGGGATGGGGGTTAACGCATTATTCACTTATACAATTGTAGGACAGATGGGATTATCGCCAGAAGGCGCATTAGCCTGCGTATTTGTATCAGGTATCATCTTTGTCATCATTACAGTGACAAACATCCGTCGTATGATTATTAATGCGATTCCTGTACAGTTAAAACTTGCGATTGGTGCGGGTATTGGTTTCTTTGTAGCCTTTGTAGGTTTAAAGAATGCAGGTATCGTAGTGGCAAGTGAATCTACATTTGTATCACTAGGAAACTTTAAGAATCCAACAGTATTGCTTGCTTTATTTGGAATCATCATCACATTAGTATTATTAGTAAAGAATAAGCCAGCAGCCGTATTTTATGGCTTAATCATTACTGCGGTAGTTGGTGTTGTATTTGGTTCGTTCTTTGGACTAAAAGGTATGCCACAGTTACCTTCTAAACTTGTATCAGTGAACTTTGATTTCAGTTTAGTAGGTGCTTTTGTGAGAGGGTTCAACGAAATGTTCACTCATCCACAGTGTATCGTTGCAATTTTCTCATTATTATTTGTAGACTTCTTTGATACAGCCGGTACATTAGTAGCTGTTGCATCTAAAGCTGATTTGATTGATGAAAATGGTGAATTAGTGAATGTTGAACGTGCATTACTTGCAGATGCTGTAGGTACTGTATTTGGTTCAATGATTGGTACTTCTACAGTGACATCTTTCGTAGAATCTACTTCAGGTGTTGGAGTAGGAGGACGTACTGGCTTAACTGCATGTACAACAGGTATCTGTTTCTTATTAACAGTATTCTTCTATCCGGTATTATCTATGATCACTGATGCAGTTACTGCCCCAGCATTAGTTATCGTTGGTATCTTAATGGCGTCACAGTTAAAGGATATCAAGTGGGATAACTTGATCTTTGCGGCAAGTGGTTTTGTGACCATCATCTTTATGATTCTTGGATATTCAATTAGTAATGGTATCGCATTAGGATTCATCGTTTATGTTATCAGTATGATTGCGACAGGTCAGGCTAAAGACATCAACAAGATGGTCTGGGTATTATTCTTGCTATTTATCGCATATTTCGCATTCTTAATCTAAAACCAGCATCGCTGGTTTTTTCTTTTGTTCATATAATGTTTTTAAAACGTGAGTACAATAATACGCAAAGGAGTGAGAAAAATATGAATGATTTAATGAAAACCCCTAAAATAACACCAAGAATACAGTCCACATTAAAACATACTGTAGAAGTACCAGAAGTGATGTACAAAGCCAGTGGTATTAATGTGAATGGAAGACGTATAAAAAGCTTACTATTTAGTACGGATGTTGCACTTATTGCGAATAATAACGCTGATGCCATCCTTTCTGTTTATCCTTTTACACCTACTATTCAGATCACCAATGCGATTATTGGTGTCGCTAGACAACCAGTCTTTGTAGGAGTAGGTGGAGGTACTACTAATGGTGCAAGAGTATTCAAGATTGCTTTGGATGCAGAATTACATGGTGCAGCTGCTGTTGTACTCAATGCTCCCGTACATACAGAAATGATCAGAGAATTATCGCGTCTAGTAGATATTCCTATTGTTTTAACTGTAGTATCACTAGATGAAGACTTAGAAGAACGTATGTTACATAGTGGTGCGAGAATCATCAACGTATCTGGTGGAAAACAAACAGTAGAAATCGTCAAGGCACTACGCGCTATTGATAAAGATTTCCCAATTATCGCGACAGGTGGACCAACTGAAGACACAATTAAAGAAGTCATTGAAGCAGGTGCAAACGCAGTGACATTTACCCCTCCTACAAGTGCTGAAATATTCAAAGGTATGATGGAAAACTATCGTGAACAGATGAAGAAGTAGAAATACTTCTTCTTTTTTATACAAAGAAGAAGTATTTGTATATCCCATTTATGATTATTTGTGTTATCATGTGGTCAAATGCATAAAAGGAGGAATAGAATTTGAAACAATATCTAGATATGTGTCGCTATATCCTAGAACATGGAGAAGACCGTCCTGACCGCACAGGGACTGGTACACGTTCTGTATTTGGATATCAGACACGCTATGATTTACGTGAAGGATTTCCTCTTCTTACTACTAAGAAGATGTATTTACGTCCTATTGCGGAAGAACTATTATGGTTTATCAAAGGTGATACAAATATCAAATATCTTGTAGATCGTAATGTGAAAATATGGAATGAATGGCCTTATGAAGACTTTAAGAAGAGTGAAGACTTCAATGGTGAAACATTAGAAGAGTTTGTAGAAAAGATCAAGAATGATGATGAATTTGCGAAGAAACATGGTAATTTAGGCCCAGTTTATGGCGCACAGTGGCGTAACTTTAATAATGAAGGCACTGACCAGTTAATGAAGCTTATTGATTCTTTAAAGAATAACCCATTCTCTAGAAGACATATTATTTCTGCATGGAATCCTAGTCAGGTAGATGAGATGGCTTTACCACCATGTCATACACTTATGCAGTTTTATGTATCTAGTGATAAGAAGTATTTAAGCTGTCAGTTATACCAGAGAAGTGCTGATACATTCTTAGGTGTTCCATTTAATATTGCATCATATGCCTTACTTACATGTATGCTTGCACAAGTATGTGGCTATGAACCAAAAGAATTCATTCATACTATTGGCGATGCACATATTTATAAGGATCACTTTGATGTAGTCAAGACACAGATTGAAAGAGAACCACTTCCTCTTCCTCATCTTGTATTAAATAAAGACATTGATAATCTATTTGATTTCAAGATTGAAGATATCAAGCTAGAAGGTTATCAGTCTCATGGTCCATTGAAAGGCAAGGTCAGTGTATGATTACTATTATTGTCGCAGCTGATCAAAATAATCTCATTGGGAAAAAGGGAACAGACAATGGGATGCCATGGCACAATAGTGAAGACTTTAAACACTTTAGAAGTACAACACTCAATCATACATTATTAATGGGGAAAACAACTTACAAGGCAATAGGTAAACCATTACCTAAACGTCATACTATTGTACTTTCTCATAATTTTGAAGATGATAGAGTAGAAGTGGTAGATGATTTAGTAGGCACTATTAAAGCTTTTAAAGAACGTGGTGAAGATCTCTTTATTTCTGGTGGTGCTTCTGTGTATCAACAGGCACTTCCATATTGTGATCAGATTCTTTTATCACGTATTCCTGGTGATTATACAGGAGAAACATATTTCCCTGACTTTTCTGAATATAACTATCGTCTCGTAGAAGAAAAGCCATTTGAGACATTTACACTAGAAATCTATCAAAAATGAAAAGACTTATATTAATTGTGCTTCGTTTTTTCTTTGAATTACCCGTACTGATCTTCCAGTTAAAACATATCAAGAAGCATAAGGATACGATTCCTTTTGAAAATCGTATTGACTGGACAAGAAGACTTTTAAAGAAAGCAACTAAAAGAGCACGTGTTAATCTAACTATTACAGGTACAGAATATCTTCCTGAAACAGATGGTTTCTTTGTAGCTCCAAACCATCAGGGATTATTTGATATCCTTGCATTATTTGACAGTATTGAACGTCCTTTCAAGATTGTCTTTAAAAAAGAACTATTAGATGTTATCTTCTTAAGAGATGTGGCTGAATTCATGGAATATCCTGCCATTGATCGTACAAACTTAAGAGCTTCTATGAAGCTTATGAGACAGGTTAAAAAGGAAATGTCTGAAGGTATCCCTTATGTGATCTTCCCAGAAGGAACACGTTCTAAAAAGGGAAATGAATTATTAGAATTCAAGGGTGGTTCATTTAAACCAGCTATGGATGCACAGGTGCCAATTATTCCATGTGTTATGCATAACTGTTTTAAAGTATTAGATAGTAATTCTATTAAGAGAGTTGATTGTGGTATTCATTATCTATCACCAATCCCTTATGAAGAATATAAGGATATGAATAGTGTGGAAGTAGCTAATCTTGTACAAACAAGAATACAGACTAAAATGAATGAACTCGAAGAACGTGCTTAGGTATGTTCTTTTTTTCATGAAACTATAAATAGAAGGGATAATTTGGTATAATGGGTGAACAAGGAAGGAGAGGATCCTATGTTTGGACACTTACAGATTAAAAGTGCTTATAGCTTTCAGGAGAGTACAATACTTATTCAATCTCTTATAGACAACGCAAAATCAAAACATATCCAGGCTCTTGCCTTAACAGATGATAATAACATGTATGGGGCCTATGAATTCTATGAAGCATGTACAAAAGCTTCAATTAAACCAATACTAGGTGTGAATGCCTCTATAATGTTTAATGATGATTTAATACATTTATTACTTTATGCACGTGATGATGTAGGTTATAAAGACTTAGTACGTATTGTGAGTGATATTAATCTCAATGAGAATAAAGCTATCACATTGAAAGCTTTATCCAACTATCGTGATCATCTTTATATTGTTTCTCATGAATATGAAGATAGACTCATTGAACAAGAAGCAACAAGTAAAGAAGATTTATTAACACATGCACAAACAGAACGACCAGTAATGAGCTTTATGAAGACTATGAAGAGTTTTTTTGGTGCCTCTTATCGTATTATGATTGTAGAAGATGGGATTAAAGGACATTCACTTCGTAACCAAACACTTATTAAATATGCTCAATTCTTAGATATTCCCTGTATCTGGGGTAATGATGTGCGTTACTTGCATTCTCATGATGCTTTCACATTAGATTTATTACAAGCTTCTAAAAAAGGAGAAGTTTTGAATAAGGATCATGAACCACTTACAACTGACCGTTACTTAAAATCAGAAAAAGAAATCAGAGAGATATTTGGGCGTTATCCAGATATTATTAAAAATACAGAAGAAATGCTTGATAACTGTTATGGGTCTATCCAAAAGGCAGAAAATGGTCTTCCTCACTACAAAACACCTACAGGTGATAGTGGGGCATATTTAAGACATTTATGTATTAAAGGATTGAAACAACGCTTTAAAAATCAGCCTATCACAGATGACTATAAAGATCGTTTACTCTATGAATTAAAAACTATTCATACAATGGGTTATGATGATTATTTTTTGATTGTATTTGATTATGTACAATATGCAAAGAAACATGGTATACTCGTAGGCCCTGGAAGAGGATCTGCCGCAGGTTCACTTGTTGCCTATTGTTTAGGTATCACAAATATTGATCCATTAAAATATGATCTGCTCTTTGAACGTTTCTTAAATCCAGAAAGAGTATCCATGCCAGATATTGATGTAGACTTCCAGGATGATCGTCGTGATGAAGTCATTCAATATGTATGCGATAAATATGGACATGATCATGTGGCTCAGATTGTCGCTTTTTCTACCTATGGTCCTCGTGTTGCGATAAAAGATATAGGAAAAGTGATGGGAATCCCCTTACCAAGACTAGAAATGATTGCGAAGATGGTTCCTACTGCCCCTAAACATCGTAAAAGTATTACTGAAGTCTATTCTACAAGTGCTTCATTCCAGGATATGATTCAAAAAGATCCAGTTCTTTCACGTCTTATTGCGCCTATGAGCTTAGTAGAATATTTACCACGTAATATTACTATGCATGCAGCTGGTGTTGTCTTATCCTATGAACCATTAAGAGATGTAGTTCCTTTAGTTATTGGTCCTAGTGATATGATCATGAGTCAGTACTCTAAGGACTATATTGAAAAAACAGGACTCCTTAAGATGGACTTTCTAGGCTTAAAGAACCTCACTATGATTGACTATATTATGAAAGATATTGAAAGAAAATTAGGGAAAACATTCTCTATTAACACAATACCTCTTAATGATGCACGTACTTATCATCTTATTTCTCGTGGAGATACAACAGGTGTCTTCCAATTAGAATCAAGTGGTATGCGCTCATTACTTAAGAAGATGAAACCTGAATGCTTTGATGATATCGTTGCAGCCATTGCCTTATATAGACCAGGCCCAATGGAAAATATTCCCCTTTATCTAGAGGGTAGAAAGAATAAAAACAATATTACTTACTTGCTTAAAGAACTAGAACCTATTTTAAAATCTACCTATGGTATTATGATCTATCAGGAACAGATTATGCAGATTGCCCAGGTTATCGCTGGATTCTCTTTAGGACGTGCAGATATATTAAGAAAAGCTGTGTCCAGCAAAGATGAAAGCATGATGGCAGGTATGAAGGAAGAATTTATTCAAGGGGCTATTAAAAAAGGCTTTAAAGAGGATGTTGCCACAAGGCTTTATCAGATGATAGAAAAGTTTGCGAACTATGGATTTAATAAGAGTCATTCTGTTGCTTATGGGTATGTGGCTTATCAATTAGCTTACTTAAAGGCTAATTATCCACTCTATTTCTTTGCATCTATTCTTTCTAATGAATCAGGTTCTGCTTCTAGTAAGATGCGCACAATTGAAGAATCTAAACGCTATGGAGTTAAGATTCTTCCACCTTCTATCAATTACTCTTATTCACGTTTTATGGTAGAAGAAGGTGGTATTCGTTATTCATTAGTTTCTATTAAGAATGTAGGTTCTGCAGGTTATAAGATGATACTTAAAGAAAGAGAAAAAGGTCTCTTTAAAGATATGTATGATTTCTTAGCTCGTATACCTTCTCTTTCATCTAAGATGTTAGAAAGTTTAATAGATGCAGGGGCTTTTGATGAATTTAATAAAAATCGTGCCTATTTACGTAAGAATATTTCACTCATGATGGAATATATACAATTAGGGGTCGATGAAAAACCAATCTTTGAAGAAGTCAGAGAAAATAAATTTGAACGTTTAGAAAGAGAAAAAGAAGTACTCGGACTTTATATATCTACACATCCTATTGTCTATGCAAAACAGAAGATTAAACATCCTTTAGTTAATCTCATAGATGTAGAAAACTATATGGATCGTACAATACCAGTTGTATGTTCTATTAGTTCAGTGCGTGCCATTGTAGATAAGAAAGGAAGAGAAATGGCTTTTATTGAAGGTCAGGATGAAACAGGGCAGGTAGAATTTGTCTGTTTCTCTAACCAATATGAACGTTATAAGAATATATTTGAAAGAGGTAAGACTATGGAAATGAATGTGCGTGTTCAATACCGTGATCGCTTATCTCTTATTATTAATCAAGTAAAGGAGTTATAAAATGGAAGAATTAATATTAATAGATGGGAACTCATTACTATTTAAAGCATTCTATGCTACTAGCTATACGGGTAACTATATGGTCAATCGTAATGGTATTCCCACTAATGGTGTCTATGGCTTTGCACGTATGGTGGAAAAAATCATCAGTATCAATCCTAAATATGTCATTGTTGCTTTTGACTATGGTAAGAAAACATTTCGTAATGAATTATTAGATACATATAAAGCTACACGAAAAGAAACACCACAGGAACTTGTTCCTCAATTTGCGCTTGCAAGAGAATACCTAACTGCTCATAACATCACTTGGTATGAAGTAGAAGGCTATGAAGGGGATGATATCATCGGTACACTTGTAGACTTTGGTGAAAAGAATAACTTAAAAGTTTCTGTTTATACAGGAGATAAGGATGCCAATCAGTTGATTTCATCTCAGACTACAATCTATCGTACCGTTAAAGGTGTTACTGAACTTGATATTTATAATGAACAGACTTTACTTGATAAATATGGTTTAAAGCCAGATCAGTTTAGAGATTTCTTAGGACTCATGGGTGATAGTTCTGATAATATCCCGGGTATTAAAGGTGTTGGTGAAAAGACTGCATTAAAACTATTACATCAATATGGCACTATTGAAGGATTACAGGAACATCAGGATGAAATCAAAGGTAAGATGGGTGAAAAAATCAGAGCAGGTATGGAAGATGCCTTGATGAGTAAAAAATTAGCCACAATACTAAGAAATATACCAATAGATGTAGATTTAGAAAAAGCCACATATCAGGGCTATGACTATGAAACACTCAAGTCATTCTATGAAAAATATGATATGAATTCTTTGATTAAATCTATGACGACTGAAGCAGCACCTAAAAAGGAATTGAAACTAGAAATAGTAGATCATATGCCTGAAATCACAAAGGACAGTGCTGTTTATCCTTCTATCTATGATACAAACTATCATCGTTCTATTATTCTAGGATATGGTATTTATAATGATGAACAGGCTTATTTCATCTCTTATGAAAATGCATTAAAGGATGAATTATTCTTAGCTTACTTAAAGGATGAAAATAAGAAAAAGTATGGCTATGATATCAAGAGTGCTGTCATTGGTTCTAGATGGAATGGAATAGAAATCAATGGTTATACATTTGACTTATCACTTGCTTCTTATGTATTAGAACCAGCTGTTAAAGAAGAACTTAAATATGTTTGTACACATTTTGATTATGAAGGTGTGCAATATGATGAAGAAGTATTTGGAAAAGGTGCAAAGAAGCATATTCCAGAAGATGACATCTTAGCGAGTCATATTGTCTCTAAAGCCAAAGCTATTTATGAACTTAAAGATGTTGTCACTAAAGAATTAAAAGATAAAAATCAGTATGAACTATATGAAGACATTGAACTTCCTGTCACACGTATCTTAGGAGAAATGGAATTTGCAGGTACTGAAATAGACTTAGATGTATTAAAGGAAATGGATACAGCTTTTGATGAAACAATTGAAAAACTAGCCAATGATATCTATCGTATCTCAGGTACTACATTCAATATCTCTTCACCTAAACAATTAGGTCAGGTTTTATTTGAAGATTTAGGATTAAAGGGTGGTAAGAAGACAAAGACTGGTTATTCTACAAGTCAGGATGTCTTAGAAAAAATTATTGATGCCCATCCCGTTGTTCCATTAGTATTAGAATATAGAATGTTGACCAAACTCTCTTCTACATACTTAAAAGGATTACAGGAACAGGTATTCCCAGACAACAAGATTCATACAATCTATAAACAGACTCTTACTCATACAGGACGTCTCTCTTCTGTTGATCCAAATTTACAGAATATTCCAGTTAGAAGTGAAGAAGGAAAACTCATTAGAAAAGCCTTTGTATCACATAATGGCTATCTTGTATCTTTTGACTATTCACAGATTGAATTAAGAATACTTGCACATATGGCTCATGTCACTAATTTGATTGATGCCTTTAATCAAGGCAAAGATATCCATAGACATACTGCAGCTTTAGTATTTGGCGTAAAGGATGAAGAAGTCTCTCCACAAATGCGTTCACAGGCAAAAGCCGTTAACTTTGGTATTATTTATGGTATGAGTGAATTTAGACTGTCTAAAGATATTGGTATGTCTATTTCAGAAGCAAGAGACTTTATTAATAAATATTTTGAAACATATCCAGAAGTAAAAACATATATGGATGAAGTTGTAGAAACATGTAAGAAACAGGGTTATGTCTCTACACTACTTAATAGAAAAAGATATATTCCTACAATCAATGATAAGAACTTCATGGTACGCCAGCAGGCGCAAAGATATGCAATGAATACACCAATCCAGGGAACAGGTGCAGATATTTTGAAGCTTGCGATGATTGAAGTAGATAAAGCACTTAAAGAAAAACATCTCAAATCTCAGATGATCTTACAGGTGCACGATGAACTGATTTTTGATGTATTTGAAGATGAATTAGAAGAAGTCATGTCTTTAGTAAAAGAAAAGATGGAAAACTGCATTAAGATGGATGTCCCTCTTATTGTAGAAGGCAACTATGCCAAGAACTGGTGTGAATTAAAATAATGCCTGAATTACCAGAAGTAGAAACAGTACGAAGAACCTTAAAGAACTTCGTACTTCATAAAACAATAGACTCTATAGAAGTACTTTATCCACGTATTATTGATGGAGATGTAGAGACATTCGTCACTACACTCATTCATCAATCTATTTGTGATATAGACAGACATGGTAAATATTTGATCTTTATTTTAGATCATGATGCATTTATTTCTCATCTTAGAATGGAAGGTAAATACAATATAAAAATGAAAGATGAACCCTATGATAAACATGATCATATTATCTTTCATATGACAGATGGCACAGATCTTCGTTATAACGATACAAGAAAGTTTGGTCGTATGCAGTTAGTAGACAAAGAACACTATCGTGAATATCCACCACTTAACCGTTTAGGTCAGGAACCAATGGATGCTTCTTTTGATTACATCTATCCACGTATCCATCAAAGTCATCTGCCTATTAAACAATTATTACTAGATCAGTGTATTTTTACTGGTATAGGAAATATCTATGCGAATGAAATATGTTTTAGAATGGGTATGGATCCTCGTACAAGAGGAGACAGACTTTCAAAGAAACGTATTGAAGAATTGATACAAGTGTCCAGTACTATTTTAAAGGAAGCCATTGCCCAGGGTGGCACAACCATCCATTCATTTGATGCCAATGGCATCCATGGCTTATTTCAGGTTACTTTATCTGTTCATGCACAAACAACATGTTCAAAATGCAAGGGACCTATAAAAAAAATCACAATTGCAGGAAGAGGAACATATTACTGTCCTCACTGTCAGAAAAGGAGATATTAAATATGTTGAATTGGGGTGTAATCGGATTAGGAAGAATTGCCCAGAGATTCTGTGAGAGTCTCTCTCATTTTGATGAAGCATGCTTTTATGCAGGGGCATCACATAATCCAAAAAAAAGACAACAATTTAAAGAACTCTATCATCCAGAAAAACTCTATGATGATTATATGAAGTTACTAGAAGATGAGAATGTAGACATTGTCTATATCGCATTGCCACATGCCTCTCATTACAAGTATGCATTAGAAGCAATGAAACATCATAAAGCTGTTTTAGTAGAAAAACCAGCCACCTTGACAAGCAAAGAAATAAGAACACTCTGTGAATATTCAGAAAAAAATCATGTCTTTTTTATGGAGGCCATGAAATCTAGATTTATTCCAATAATCAATCAAGTACATAAAGAAATAGAAAAAGGTATTATTGGAGATATTGTTTCTATAGAAAACCATTTCCAATCCATTGTACCTTATGATGAACATTCTTATATTTATGATCCAAAACAAGGTGGTGCATTATATGATATAGGTATATATAATATTGCGACTGTCTTAGATTTTGTGAAGAGTTCAGTTGTTTCTATTTCTAATGATGTGAAAGTAGAACATGGTGTAGATGTTCACGATTCGATTACTCTAGAATTTGAAAATGGTGTCAAAGCTTTTATGGAAGCGTCACTTGATGGACCGGTAAGAAAAGATATGATTATTACAGGTACTAAAGGGACTATCACACTAGATCCATTCTATCGTCCTACAAAAGCAGTTATTTCATTTAATGGTGAATCTTTTACAGGAGAAATCCCTTATGATATCGATGATTTCCATACTGAAATAGAAGCCTGTCATGAAGCTATTGCCTATATTAAGGTAGAAAGTGATCGTATGAGTCATCAGGATAGTATTGATTGTATTGAACTTATGGAACGTATTGGAGAAACAATATGCAGGTCATAGGACTCACTGGTGGTATTGCGAGTGGTAAAAGTACTGTCAGTTATTATCTGATCACTCATGGTTATGAAGTCATTGATGCAGATGATATCTCACGTCATGCTTTAGAACCGGCTACAGAGGCTTTTAAACAGGTTATAGAACATTTTCCTGTACTTGATAATGGAATCATCAATAGACAGAAACTTGCAGATATTATCTTTAATAATCAGAATGAAAAGAACTATCTAGAAGGCATCCTACATCCCTATATTAGAAGCGTCATTGTACAAAAAATCAAACAATCTAAAAACAACATTGTTTTTATTGATGTACCATTACTCTTTGAGGCAGGCTGGGATGATTTATGTGATTCTACAATAGTGGTCAGCTGTGACAAAGAAACACAGATTCAAAGAGTCTTATCCCGTGACCATTGTACACGTACGCAGGCATTAGACCGTATTAGAAATCAGATGTCTTTAGAAGACAAAGAACAACGTGCAGACTATATCATTAGAAACAATACAAACTACTATGATTTAGAAAAAGAAATACTCAAAGTCTTAAAGGAGGTGGAATGAGATGTTGTATGCGACAGATGTTTATTTAAGTGAACGTTCATTACCATTAAGTAATAATGATTGTGATATTCTCACTTATTTGTATGCCCCATTACTTAAAACACAGGCTTATAGTCTTTATATGTATTTGAATGTAGAATCTATGCGTATGCGTCATTTCCATCAGCCTTGTGCAATCAGTCGATTAACTATGGCTTTAAATCTAGATTTAGAAGAACTAGATCAGGCAAGAAAGACTCTAGAAGGCTTAAGTTTACTTAAGTCCTACTATAAAGAATCAGAAGGACAGGGTGTCTATGTCTTTCACTTAATGACACCACTTTCTGTCAATGCCTTCTTTAGAAATCAGATACTTGCAGGTTTATTACAGAAGACAATCGGTGTAGAAGAATATACTAAAACAAAGAATTACTTCCGTTCAGGACTAGAAAAGCTCACTGAATATGAAGAAGTCACATCATGCTTTGAAGATGTCTTTACAATTGATTTATCACAAAACAAACCATTGAAACATGAATCGGGATATCAAGAAGAAGAAAGTGAACGTCCAATTATTAATTACGATCTTACTCTCTTCTATGAAACATTGAAGGATTATCAGGTTCCTATGAAAATAGTGAATCGTAATGAAGATACAATTAAGCAGATTGCGACTCTTTATGCGATTGATCAATTATCTCTCGCCTTAATGGTTAAGGATGCGATTGTGGAAGGTAAGTTTAATCGTAAAGCTTTAGTAGAACAGGCTAAACGTTACTATAGTGCTGATTCAGCAAGTTCACTCAAAGAGGTCTATCACACTCAGCCCATCCAGCATGCTTCACCACAAACTGATGATGATAACTTAAACAAGCACTTTAGATATCTAGAGACAATCTCACCTTATCAGCTATTAAAGAATAAGCAGGGAGGAAAAGAGCCAGCCCTTCATGATCTCAATATTGCGGAATCATTGATGGCTATGGGACTTACTCCTGCAGTCACTAATATGTTGATAGAATATGTCTTAGGTAGATGTGATGGACGTTTAGAGAAGAACTATTGTGAAACAATAGGGGCTTCATGGGTGAGAAAAGGATTAAAGACAGCTCGTGATGCCTATCAGGAGGTTCATAATACAAAAACTCAAAAAACAATCAAAAAGACTACAAAGAAAAAAGAAAATAAACCTGTAGAAGTCAGTGCGCAGGATCAAGAAGAATTAAGACGATTAATGGAAGGTCTAGGAGGTGATCTATGATGATAAAAGCAGGACAGATTCTTTCTTTTGATAAAGAATTAGAAAATACAAGAAACCAAAGTTTGCAGGAATTAGTCAAAAGACAGGATATTAGAGAATTTGTAGAAAAGAATCATTTAACTAAAAAGACTCTAGAAGATGCCTGGGTAGATTTACTTGCTTATGTAGATGATCATGAACCTTGTTTACATTGCCATGGTATCAATGAATGTCCTAAGATGAATAAAGGCCAGCAGATCACTTTGAGCTATGAAACTTACGTCCATCGTGATGTCAAAAGCTGTC
The DNA here is from genome assembly GCF_040227455.1 of Catenibacterium sp. RTP21428st1_D7_RTP21428_210409. Classification (NCBI taxonomy): domain Bacteria; kingdom Bacillati; phylum Bacillota; class Erysipelotrichia; order Erysipelotrichales; family Coprobacillaceae; genus Catenibacterium; species Catenibacterium sp. RTP21428st1_D7_RTP21428_210409. The sequence continues at coordinate 26,660 of NZ_JBEHVX010000010.1, forward strand.
AATATGGTCTTGAAAAGCATGAAAATGATCAGCTTCTTTCTCGCTTTCATTACAATAACATGTCTACTAGACTTGCACTTATTAGCTTGAAAGATATGGCAGCTGAAGCAATGAATAAAAATGATGCAAGTATGATGATTTTGACTAAAAAGCTGATTGAATATATCAATAAACCACAAACAAAAGGTTTCTTAGTATGTGGCGGATCAAATCGAACAAGAATTATGGCAGGTATGATGAATGCACTGGCTAGACGTAGCTATGAAGTAGGCTTATGTCATGTACCTACACTTATGGCAGACGTCAAAGCAAGCTTTAATTCAAATGAAGATACTTCTTTAGTGGATCTAGTAAAAAACATTCCTTATTTACTCTTAGATAGTGTAGGTGAAGAAAATGTGACTAACTGGTCTAGAGACGAAGTTCTAGCGATGATTTTAGACTATCGTATCTTAAATGAATTACCTACTTTCATGACTTCTGCATATGGTTTTGAAGACCTGGAAACGATTTACATGAATAAATATAATGATAAACGTGAACAGCTTCGTGCAAAGAATATTGTTTCTAAAATGAAAGCGCTATGTTGTGAAATAATTATTGACTAAAAAAATTGATTGGAATAGAATTGGTGATGGTAAGGAACGAACAATTATGCTAGAATGGTTCTTAAATAGAATGCATAAGTTGAGAGGAGAAAAAAATGGTTAAGTGTATTGGTGTTTTAACTTCTGGGGGAGATGCTCCTGGAATGAACGCTGCAATTCGTGCAGTAGCTAGAACTTGTCTTAACAAGGGTATCGAAGTTTATGGCGTTAGACTTGGCTATAAAGGTCTTCATGAAGGTAAGTTCATGAAATTCGATCGTCATAGTACTCGTAATATCATCAATAATGGTGGTACTATTTTAAAATCTGCTCGTTTCCCTGAATTCAAAGATCCTGAAATCAGAAAAGAAGCAATCGAACAGATGAAAAAAGTAGGTATGGAAGCATTAGTAGTCATCGGTGGTGACGGTTCATACAATGGTGCTTTAAAACTTACAGAAATGGGAGTTAATTGTATTGGTCTTCCAGGAACAATTGACAATGATATTCCTGATACTGATTTCACAATTGGATTTGATACTGCATTAAATACAATTGTTGAAGCATTAGACAGATTAAGAGATACTTCTTCTTCACATCAGAGATGTACTATCCTTGAAGTTATGGGTAGAAGATGTGGTGACCTTGCAATTAATGCAGGTATCGCAGCTGGTGCTGAACTAGTAATCACTTCTGATACTGGTTATGATGAAGATAAGATTATCGAAAGATTAAAACAGTCAAAGGCATCTGATAAGGACCATGCAATCGTGGTTATTACTGAACATATCACTGATGTCAATGAACTTGCAAAGAAAGTCGAAGCTGCAACAGGTTTCGAAACTCGTGCGAATGTCTTAGGTCATTTACAGCGTGGTGGTAGACCAACTGCAAGAGACCGTGTCTTAGCAAGCCGTATGGGTGTTAAGGCTGTAGAACTTCTTGAAGAAGGTAAAGGTGGACTTTGCGTAGGTGAAGTACATGGCCAGATTACTGCTTTCCCTATCACAGAAGTATTAAGTCATAAGCATGTAGCTGATGCTGGTATTTACGAAGACGCTAAGAAGTTACGTTAATTTCTCAGTGTGTTTGTTAAATATATATAACGGAGTGTAAATTTATTTGGTTGATTAAGGAGTCTAAAATGGTTAAAGAAAAAATGAAAAAAACAAAAATTGTTTGTACTATTGGTCCTGCTTCACAGGATAAAGAAATGTTAAAGAAGCTTATTAAAGCTGGTATGAACGTAATGCGTTGTAACTTCTCACATGGTGACTATGAAGAACATGCTATGAAGATGGATACTTTAAGAGAAGTAAACAAGGAATTAGGTACTGATGTAGCTATCATGCTTGATACTAAAGGTCCTGAAATCCGTACTGGTGCTTTCGAAGGTGGATTCACTGAATTCAAGAAAGGTCAGGTTTCAGTAATCACTCCAGAAGAAATTGTTGGTTCTTCAGATCGTTTCACAATTTCTTATAAGGAATTATACAAAGATGTTAAGCCTGGTGCTTATATCTTAGTTAACGATGGTCAGGTTGCTTTATTAGTTGACCACGTTGAAGGACAGGATATCTATTGTGTAGCTGCTAACGATGGTAGAGTTAAGAACACTCGTGGTATCAACGTTCCTGGTACTAAGTTACAGTTCGAATTCTTATCAGAAAAAGATAAGAACGACTTAATCTTCGGTTGCAAACAGGATGTAAACTTCATCGCTGCTTCATTCGTAAGAAGAAAACAGGATGTATTAGATATTAAGAAATTAATTGCTGAAAACGGTAAGCCAGATATCAAAGTATTACCAAAAATCGAATGTGTTGAAGGTGTTGAAAACATCGATGAAATCATCGAAGTAGCTGATGGTATCATGGTTGCTCGTGGTGACTTAGGTGTAGAAGTACCTGCTGAAGATGTACCTCTAATCCAGAAGTCAATCATCAAGAAATGTAATGCTGCTGGTAAGATCGTTATTACTGCAACTCAGATGCTTGAATCTATGCAGGAAAACCCAAGACCAACAAGAGCTGAAGTATCTGACGTAGCTAACGCTATCTATGATGGTACTGATGCTATTATGTTATCTGGTGAATCTGCTCAGGGTAAATATCCTGAAGAAGCAGTATTAACTATGAACAAGATTGCTCATAAGATCGAAGGAAACTTAGACTATGCTTCAATCTTAAGAAGAGCTATCAGAACTGCTGATAACTCTAACTCTTCAGAAGCTATCTGTATGTCAGTTGCTGAAATTGCTGCAAACTTCAACGTTTCAGCTATCATCGCATTCACTGAAACAGGTGCTACTGCAAAACGTATGTCACGTTATAGACCACATTGCCCAATCATTGCTCCAACTCCATTTGATGATACAGTTAAGAAATTAGCTCTTAACTGGGGTGTTAAGCCTGTACTTTGCAAATCTATGAAATCAAGAGAAGGTTTAATGGATCTTGCAATGGTTATCGCTAAGGAAAACGGAATTTCAGCTGGTGAACAGGTAATCGTAACTGGTGGTACTCCAGGTGTTTCTGGTTTAACAAGTTACTTAGAAATCGTTACAATCAAATAATTTTTGATAATTAGGAATAGGGTGACCTATTCCTTTTTTCTTTATTGACAATTAACTGAAGTGGTGTACAATAAAGTCACAAGCTACGAAACAGGACATGTCTTTAAGATAAAAGCTTACTAGAGAGGAAGAATAGGTGGAAACTTCCAAGATATTTACTTAAAGGTACTCCCTGTGATGCTGAACTCGAAAGAGATTCCGTAACTCGCGTTAAGAGATGAGAGGTTATGCATTGCATAACGAATAAAGGTGGTAACACGAGACTTCGTCCTTTGATGAGGTCTCTTTTTATTTATAGGAGGAGAATATGAGCGATTTTTTAAATGACAAAGATTTAAATACTTTAAATCATTCATGTGCACACGTATTAGCACAGGCAGTTAAACATCTTTACCCACAGGCTAAGTTCTGGGTAGGCCCAGTAGTAGAAGAAGGATTCTATTATGATATCGATTTAGGTGATCAGACTATTTCTGATGATGACTTACCTAAGATTGAAAAAGAAATGAAGAAAATCTGTAAAGATGGTAAGAGAATCGTGAGACATGAAGTCTCTAAAGAAGAAGTTTTAGAGGAATTCAAGGATGATGAATATAAGCTAGACTTAATCAATGGTTTAGAAGATGGTACAATCACTACTTATTCACAGGGTGATTTCACTGACTTATGTCGTGGTCCACATGTAGAAACAGTTAAATTATGTAAGAACTTCAAGTTAATTAAACATTCAGGTGCTTATTGGAAAGGTGATAAGAACAACAAGGTTCTTCAGAGAATCTATGGTGTATGTTTCCCAACTAAAGAAGAATTAGAAGCACATCTTCAGTTATTAGAAGAAGCAAAGGAAAGAGATCATAGAAAACTTGGTAAAGAATTAGGTATCTTCATGTTTGCGGATATCGTAGGTAAAGGTTTACCAATGTGGTTACCAAATGGTTTCACTGTAAGACGTTTATTATCTGATTACATCATGAACAAAGAATTAGAATTAGGTTATGAACATGTTATGACACCTTCTCTTGGTAACGTTAAGTTATATAAGAAGTCAGGACATTGGGCTCATTATAAAGATGATATGTTCCCAGCGATGGAATTAGATGATGAAGCATATGTATTAAGACCTATGAACTGTCCACACCATATGGTTATGTATAAATCCACATTACATTCATATCGTGATCTTCCAGTTAGAATTGCGGAAATTGCGAACGATTTCCGTTTTGAAGCAAGTGGTGCTTTAACTGGTATTGAACGTGCAAGAGCCTTCACACAGAACGATTCACATATCTTCTGTCGTCCAGATCAGATTGCTCAGGAATTCAAGAATGTAGCACATTTAATCTTAGATGTATATAAGGACTTTGGTTTCAAAGATTACTCATTCCGTTTATCATTAAGAGATAAGAACAACAAAGAAAAGTATTTCGGTAATGATGAATTATGGGAAAAAAGTGAAAATGAATTACGTGAAGTATTAAAAGAAATGGATGTAGAATTCTATGAAGCAGAAGGCGAAGCAGCATTCTATGGTCCTAAACTTGACGTACAGGTAAAGAGTGCATTAGGACATGATGTTACTTTATCTACAATCCAGTTAGACTACCAGTTACCAGAGAGATTCGAATTAACTTATGTTGATGAAAATGGTGATAAGGTAAGACCAGTTGTTATTCATAGAGCAATCTTAGGTTCATTAGACCGTTTCGTTGCCTTCTTATTAGAAGAAACAAAAGGTAACCTTCCTCTATGGTTAGCACCTACTCAGGTTCAAGTTATTCCAGTTAAACTTGAATACCATGATGAATACGCAAAAGAAGTTGTGGCTAAGTTAAGAAAAGCACACTTCAGAGTAAATAACGATAATAGAGATGAAAAACTTGGTTATCGTATCAGAGAAGCACAGTTAAAGAAGATTCCTTATCAGTTAGTACTTGGTGATAACGAAAGAGATAATGGTACTGTGACTTATCGTAAACATGGTGAAAAGAAACAGACTACAGTGACTTTTGAAGAATTCGTAGAATTATTAAATACAGAAGTAGAAAACAAAACTTTAAGCCACTAATACATTTGACTCCCTTAATGGGAGTCTTTTTTTGTGAAAAGACAAAAATCAGTATGTTTTGTTTGCTTTTAAAGTGTTTTACCCCCTATAATAGATTAAACAATAAAGGAGTGTTTTCGATGAAACGTAGAATAGAAGAAGTAAAGAAAATTGTCATTAAGGTAGGCTCAAGCTCACTTTGTGACAAAGATGGAAAAATCAATAAAGAAAAAATATTGATGTTAACATGGCAGATTGCCAAACTAAAAAGAGAAGGCTATATTGTTGTTCTTGTCTCTTCAGGAGCTATTGCAGCGGGTATGGGCGCATTAGGACTAGACAGTAAACCGAAAACACTACCGGAAAAACAGGCTTTAGCTGCGATTGGGCAGGCAAGACTCATGGAAATCTATGAAGAAATATTCCAGGTCTTTAATATGAAATGTTCTCAGATCTTATTAAACCATGATGACTTTGATGATCGTCATCGTTTAATGAACTTAAACCATACAATCAATGCACTACTCAATTATGGTGTGGTTCCTATTATTAATGAAAATGATGCTTTGGCAGTAGATGAAATCAAGGTAGGAGACAATGATACATTGGCTTCACTTATCGTTCCTCTAGTAGAAGCACAACTATTAATTCTCGTGAGTGATATTGATGGTCTTTATACAGGCAATCCTCATACTGATCCTGATGCTGTGCTTATCCACTATGTAGATAAGATTGATGATACAATTTTGAGCTATGCAGGAGATGCAGTCAGTGGTCTAGGTACAGGTGGTATGGCGACTAAACTAAAAGCGGCTCAAATGGTCAATGCATTAGGCAGTCATATGTGTATTGTGAATGGACAGAAAGAAAACAGTATATTAAATGCCCTAGATAATGAAGGAACTTGGTTCAATGGGGCTTCAGGCACAAATATGAATGCTAGAAGACATTGGATTGCCTATCGTACTAAACCAAGAGGAACAATTATAGTTGATGCAGGATGTAGAAAAGCGATTGTTGACAAGCATGTCAGTCTTTTACCTACAGGTATTAAAGATGTAGAAGGTAGATTCTTAGAAGGACAGGTTGTTGATATCAAGGATGAAGAGTTAAATACAATTGCGAAGGGTGTTGTCAATTATGCCAGTGATGAAATCAGACTGATCAAGGGACACCAGTCTTCTGAAATAGATGACATATTACATCGTCATGACTATGATGAAGTAGTACATGCGAATAACATGGTTGTATTGGAGGAAAGATAATGAATACATTATTAGAAACACAATTAAAGAGTGCAAAAAAAGCAGCACGTCTTTTAAAGAATATGCCTACTTGCACAAAGAATCAGGCATTAGATAAAATTGCCGACGCATTAATTGCACATAGTGAAGAAATATTAGAAGCCAACAAAAAAGATATGGCACATGCCAAGGAAGTCAATATGACTAAGGCTATGCAGGATAGACTCTTATTTACTCATGAACGTATTGTAGGAGTAAGTGATGGAGTCAAGAAAGTGGCCACATTACCTGATCCTGTTGGTGAAGTGATGGAATCCTGGACAAGACCAAATGGTCTAGAAATTTCTAAAGTGAGAGTGCCTATTGGTGTCTTTGGAATTATCTATGAAGCCCGTCCTAATGTGACTGTAGATATTGCTTCTCTTTGCTTAAAATCAGGCAATGCCTGTGTTTTAAGAGGTGGTAAAGAAGCCATTCATACAAATAAGAAATTAATAGAAATCATGAAGTCTGCCACTAAAGATATCTTACCAGAAGGTGCGATTGAACTGATCACAGAACTAGATCATGCCATTGTAGGAGAGCTCATCCATGCCAATGAATATGTGGATGTTATTGTACCTAGAGGCGGTGCAGGACTCATTCAGTTTGTTGTTAAGAATTCAACAGTACCTGTTATTGAAACAGGCGCTGGTATCTGCCATCTTTATGTTGATAAGGATGCAGACCTTAATAAAGCATTAACTATTGCAGTCAATGCGAAGATTCAAAGACCTTCAGTATGTAATGCGATAGAAACAATACTTGTACATAAGGATGTTGCAGACAAGTTCTTACCAGAACTTAAAAAAGCCTTTGAAAAAGTAGAAATCAAAGGGGATGATGCAACATGTCAGATCATTCACTGTGAACATGTCACAGATGACAGTTATGCAACAGAATATGATGATTATATTGTGAATATTAGAGTTGTTGACTCAGTAGAAGAATCAATCAATCATATTTATACATATTCTACAAAACATTCAGAATCCATTATTACTGAAAATGATGAAACAGCTGTATTATTCATGAACAGCTTAGATAGTGCCTGTGTGTATCATAATGCCTCTACAAGATTCTCAGATGGTGGAGAATTCGGTTTTGGCGCAGAACTTGGTATCAGTACACAGAAACTTCATGCCAGAGGTCCACTTGGTTTAAAAGAAATGTGTTCTTACCAATATAAAATTGAAGGAAATGGCCAGATTAGAGAGTAGTAAAAATACTACTCTTTTTTTATTGACAATGGTTAGCACCCTAACTATAATATTTAGCATACTAACTAATAGTAAGGAGGTGTACTATGGATATGCAAGAGAATGTCAAGGTGATGATGGATAAGGTCGCAGTACTTAAAAAAGTAGTAGGAAAGTATATGATGCGCAACTTTAAGGATATGCCTTTAACAGGCGATCAATCACGCTTACTATTTGTGATTAAAGAACATGGTCATTCTCAAAAAGAAGTGGCACAATGTCTTCATATTTCTGATGCAACACTTTCAGTAAGAATCAAGCGTCTAGAAGAAGCAGGCTATATTATTCGTGAACAGAATCCTCAAGATAAACGTCATTCTACAGTGCGTTTAAGTAAATTGGGCGAAGAATATTTAGAAATCTGTAAGGATAAGATGAGGCATATGGAAGAAGTATGCAGCAGAGGACTTACAAAAGAAGATCATGATGCCGTATTACATATGATTGATATGATTATTAAGAATATGGAAGATGAATTAAAGGAGGAAGACGATGCTTAAGCTAAAGAAATATTTTAAAAAATATTGGCTATTATTTGTATTAGCCATCGTTTGTATATTTGGACAGGCCTATACTGAATTAACACTTCCTGATTATATGTCTGATATCGTATCTAGCGGTATTCAGGCAGGAGGGTTTGATTCAGCTGTATCTCCTGTATTAAGTGAAGAAACTTATAATCATTTATTATTATTTGTATCTTCAAAAAATCAAAAAGTATTAGAAAATGCGTATAAGAAGACTCTCGCAAAAGATGTGGACAAGTCTTATTATAAGACATTCAAGAAAGCAAAAAATCAGACTTTATATATCTTGAAGAAAGATGTAGATGAAGAAAAACTCAATAAAGTATTAACTAAGCCAATGTTGATTGTTTATTCTATGAATAAAATGAAACCTGGTACAAAGCAGTATGAGTCATTTGAAACAAAGATTGATTCAGCTATTAATTCTGCTAAGGAAGGGTATCAAAAAGGCTTAGATGGCTATAATAAAGGTTTAGAACAGTATAATGCTGGCATGGCTAAATACAATCAGGGTGTGAAGCAGTATGAACAGATGCAGACTGCTATTAAGCAATATGATAGTGCATTAAATGCACTAAACACTCAATTTGGTTCATATGAAAAAGCCAAAGAAATGCAGAACACTTTAACTGCACAATATAATGCATTACCTGAGGGTGACGCAAAAACAAAGCTTCAGGCTCAATTAGCCGGTATTTCTCAGGCAGTTGCTGGTTATGAAAAACTCAATGCCTCAGAAGCTCAGATGGCGCAAATGAAAAGCCAGTCTTCAACAATCAAGAAACAGCTTGATCAGGCTAAAGAAAAAGTCACTTCTGCAAAACCTCAATTAGATGAATCTAAGAAGAAACTAGATGACGCAAAAGCACAGATTAATGCCATGGAAACACATTTAAACAATGGAGATATTTATTATTTCATTGGTTCAATGGGTGAAGATGAACGTAATAAGATGTTTGAAAGCGTCGATAAGCAGATGAAGACTATGGGTGAATCTACAATGAAGATTGCAGCTGGTGAAGGTGTTAAAGCGGAATATAAGAAGCTTGGCGCTGATGTCAATAAAGTACAAAACCAGTATATTGCTCATAAAGGTATTCAGATGTTAGCTATTGCCTTACTTGGTGCTGTGGCTTCTATCTGTGTTGCATTCTTAGCATCAAAACTTGGTGCATCAGTGGCAAGAGACTTACGTTTAGCTGTATTTAAGAAGGTTGAAAGCTTCTCTAATACTGAATTCAATAAGTTCTCTACAGCCTCTTTAATTACTCGTAGTACAAACGATATCGTTCAGATCCAGATGGTTCTTGTGATAATCGTAAGAATGTGTATGCTTGCGCCGATTAATGGTATTGGTGGTATTATGAAAGCTGTCAAGAACTCACCATCCATGACATGGATGATCTTCCTAGTTGTCATTATTATATTTGGAGTACTTGGTGTGACTTTCTCTATCGCAATGCCTAAATTCAAGATTATCCAACAATTAATTGATAAATTAAACTTAGCTATGAGAGAAAACTTATCAGGTATTCTTGTTATTCGTGCATTTGGAAATGAAGAAGAATCTGAAAAACGTTTTGATCAGGCAAACAAGGATTTAACGGGGACAAATTTATTTGTTAATAGAGTGATGGTTTCATTAATGCCTATCATGATGTTTATTATGCAGGGTATGACTTTACTTATTATCTACTTTGGCGCAAAGCAAGTTGATTTAGGTAATATTGCGATTGGTGAAATGATGGCCTTCTTACAGTATGCCATGATTATCGTTATGAGTTTCTTAATGGTCGCAATGATTGCAGTTATGTTACCTCGTGCAAGTGTAGCCGCAAACCGTGTAGCTGAAGTATTAAATACTGAACCTACAATTGAAAACCCAGAACAGATCACTTCTTTTGATGAAGAGAAGAAAGGTTTAATAGAATTCAAACATGTATCATTTAAGTATCCTGGTGCTGATGAACCAGTCTTAACTGATATTGACTTTACAGCCCGTCCTGGTGAAACAACAGCCTTTATTGGTTCAACAGGTTCAGGTAAATCAACGCTTATTAACCTTATTCCTCGTTTTTACGATGTCACTGAAGGTGAAGTGATGGTAGATGGTGTGGATGTAAGACATGTTTCTATGCATGATTTAAGAGACCGTATTGGTGTAGTACCTCAGAAGGGATTATTATTCTCAGGTACAATTGAATCAAATATTAAATATGGTGCCCCTGATTTATCTGATGAAGAATTGGCTGAAGTGATTGATGTTGCGCAGGCAAAAGAATTCATTGAAACAAAACCATTAGGTGTTAAAGAGCCTATTTCTCAGGGTGGTACAAACGTATCAGGTGGACAGAAACAGCGTCTCGCAATTGCAAGAGCACTTGCGAAAAATCCTGAAATTCTTATCTTTGATGACAGCTTCTCAGCACTTGACTTCAAGACTGATGCAACACTTAGAAAACGTCTAGGAGAAATGACTGCCAAGACTCATAACACTGTCTTAATCGTTGGACAGCGTATTGCATCTATCATGCATGCTGATCAGATCATCGTACTTGATGAAGGTAAGATTGTAGGAAAAGGCACACATGAACAATTAATGAAAACATGTTCTGTTTATCAGGAAATCGCCTTATCTCAGTTATCAAAGGAGGAATTGGACAATGAATAAAAATCGTCGCGCTCCAATGGGTATGGGCAGAGGCCGTGGTAATAATGAAAAAGCTAAGGATTTAGGTGGTACATTAAAGAAGTTACTCGCATACTTAAAACCATATCATTTTAAAATTTGTATGGTTATGGTATTCGCGGTATGTTCTACTGTTTTTAATATTATAGGTCCTAAGGTTCTTGCAAAAGCAACAGATAAATTATCAGAAGGTATCATGGCGAAAGTAGCCAATACTGGTGGTATTGATTTTAATTATATCGTCAAGATCTTATTGATTCTTGTCGTATTATATGCAGCTAGTTCTCTATTTAGTTATATTATGAGCTGGATTATCTCTGGTGTATCACAGGATGCAGCCTTCTCACTTAGAAAAGATATTTCTGAAAAGATGAACCGTTTACCACTTTCTTATTTTGATAAGCATACAAGTGGTGATATTCTTTCTCGTGTCACTAATGATATTGATACAATCGCTCAGTCACTTAACCAGTCTTTGTCTACACTTATTTCTAATGTAGTTACTCTTGTAGGTATCTTTATTATGATGCTTACAATCAGCTGGCAGATGACTTTAATTGCAGTTATTGTATTACCTGTATCAATGACCTTGATGCGTTTAGTCATGAAGCATTCACAGAAATACTTCACTCAGCAGCAGAACTCACTTGGTGATGTCAATGGTCATATTGAAGAAATGTATGGTGGACATCAGGTAGTCAAAGCGTTTAATGGTGAAGAAAAATCTGTAGAACAGTTTGAACAATACAATGAATCACTTTATACATCTGCATGGAAATCACAATTTTTTGGATCACTTATGATGCCAATTAGTAACTTTATCGGTAATATCGGTTATGTAGGTGTTTGTATTATCGGTGGTATTCTAGCAGGTTCTAAAACAATTACTATTGGTGATATCCAGGCATTTATCCAGTATGTTAGACAGTTCAACCAGCCAATCTCACAGATTGCTCAGGCGGCTAACTTGTTACAAAGTACGGGTGCAGCGGCAGAACGTGTCTTTGAATTCTTAGAGGAAGAAGAACTTACAGAAGACTCAGCCACTCTTACAACTGAAGAAGTACAGAATATGAAGGGTGCTGTCACTTTTGCGGATGTTCACTTTGGTTATAATCCAGATAAGATCATCATCAATGACTTTTCACTCCATGTTCATGCAGGTCAGAAGGTAGCCATTGTTGGTCCGACTGGTGCAGGTAAAACAACTATTATTAAATTGTTGATGCGTTTCTATGAACTCAATGGTGGTTCTATCATGATTGATGGTGAAGATATCAAGCAAATGAAACGTAGTGATCTTCGTTCATTATTTGGCATGGTATTACAGGATACATGGTTATTTAATGGTACTATCATGGATAACTTGAAATATGGTCGATTAGATGCCACTGATGAAGAAGTAAAAAAAGCATGCGTGAATGCGCATGTAGATCACTTTATTCATACATTATCTGATGGCTATAACACTATGATCAATGAAGAATCTTCTAATATCAGTGCAGGTCAGAAGCAGTTATTGACTATTGCCCGTGCTTTCTTGAAGGATCCTAAGATTTTGATTCTTGATGAAGCTACATCTTCAGTTGATACAAGAACAGAAGTATTAATTCAGCAGGGAATGGATGAGTTAATGAAGAATAGAACATCATTTGTTATTGCGCATCGTCTTTCTACTATTAGAGATGCAGATACAATCATTGTTATGCGTGATGGTGATATTGTAGAAATCGGTAATCATGAAGGATTACTTAAAGAAAATGGTTTCTATGCAACACTTTATCGTTCACAATTTGAAAATGGACAGTAAAAAGCTTGATAGTCACTTGACTATCAAGTCTTTTTTGTATAAGATACAAAAAATATTTTGAAAGGAGGAGAACATGTCATGAGATTAAGACAAGCAGTTATAGGTGATATAGAAGCTATCTCTCATATAGAGTCTCTTTGTTTTCCTGAAGCTGAAGCAGCGACTTATGAGCAGTTTAAAGAACGCTTTAATGCCTTCTCAGAGAACTTTCTTGTATTAGAAGACAAAGATGTTATTGGCTTTATTAATGGGAATACATCGAATATTAAAGGCTTACCAGATGCATTCTATGAAGATGCTTCATTACATGATCCTAGTGGTGATTATATGACAGTCTTTGGCTTAGATGTACATCCTGATTATCAGCATCAAGGCTTAGCGCATACGCTTATGAATGGTTATATCACTCTTGCGAAGGAGCGAAATAAAAAAGGAATCTTCCTTACTTGTAAAGATCACTTGATTGGCTTTTATGAAAGTTTTGGCTATAAGCATCTAGGTGTCTCTTCTTCTACGCATGGAGAAGCAAAATGGAATGATATGTATATGGAGATATGAATGTAGAAGTGATTAATGTAGGAACTGAACTTCTTCTTGGTGAAATCATCAACACAGAAGCTCCGGTACTCTTTAAGATGTGTAAAGAATTAGGATTTGATATTTATCATCAGACGACTGTAGGTGATAATCCACAACGTTTATTAGAATGTCTCGATATTGCATTTAAAAGAGGGGCGGATTGTGTCATCACTACTGCAGGACTTGGTCCAACGCAGGATGATTTAACGAAGGAACTCTCAGCAGAATATCTAGGACTAGAACTTGTCTATAACGAAGAAGAAGCTCGTAAGGTGGATGAAAAATGTCGCTTTGTGACAGGCCTCGATGTTGTTTCTGACAACAACTTTAAACAGGCTTATTTCCCAGAAAATGCTTATATATTAGAGAATGATATAGGAACAGCTAATGGCTGTGTAATGAGCAAAGATGAAAAAATGATCATCAACCTTCCTGGTCCACCTAAGGAATTCAATTATGTCGTAGAACATTCTTTAAAACCTTTTCTCGAACAATATCGCCAGGAACAGATCTATACAGAAGACTTTCTAGTGATGGGTATTGGGGAAAGTATGATTGATGAAAAACTGACAGAAACCCAATATAAACAGACAGATGTCACTCTTGCAATGTATGCAGGAGAAGGCTATGTGAGAGTACGCATAGCGACTAAAGCCAAAACAAAAGAAGAAGCTTATCAACATATGACCCCAATGAGGAATGAAATAGAAACACTATTAAAAGGTTATCTGATTCCAGGAGGTTCTATAGAAAAAGCCCTCAAAGACATCATGGTCCCTATTCAATTCATAGGGGATATAGATGTCCCTGCATGGTTTAAGCCTTATGTGAAAGAGGATGCTGACTTAGTTATTTATTCTAAGGTGGAGCATGTCTCTTTAGGTGATCAGGTCACTATCCATGTGAATAACGATAAAGGATTTACAGATGGGATGTTGAAGGATTATCATCTCTCAATGAATCGTTTGACAAGCAAACTACAGCTTTATCTTTATCGTTATTTAAAAAACAGTTTACCCATGTAGTGGATAAACTGTTTGAATCGCTTCTATGACATGAAGAAAGATGTCATGAAGATTAGAAATATCAACAAGCACATCTCCGCACTCTAATGAGTGATTTGCATCACGATAGAGAATAAGTGGAATATGCGCTTCATCACATGCACATTGAATGAGATTCGTTTTGGCCCATGAATCATTTGTACCATGGAAGGCAATACCATTTAAGCTATACTTGAAAGTTGCAACAAGTGGTGTGAAATAAATAGAATACGCATTCACATGATGTTCTTCATTAAAACGTGCACTAATGGCAGTACCAATACTTTTTGATACAAATAAGATTTCATCATAAGTGGAAAATGGAATATTTTTAAGAATTTCTTCAGTCTGCGCATAACCAATATCTTCAGCCTGCTTAATTAATTCATCTTTATCTTTCATATGAGGAAAGTGTTTATAGTTCACTTCAATGATCTCATAGCCATAGGCTGATAAACATTTTTTAGAGTAGTAGAGGAGTGGTTTATCACAATGATAACCAATTCCAGGAAATAGAACTGCTAGTTTTTTCATCAAATCACCTCGTGTGATTTGATTATAGCACTTATTCACATAATTTCATTGATTTAACGATAGTTTTATGTTTTACATAATGTTCTTTATCCTCTATAATATAGTTGTATTTTAATGAAAGAAAGGATGAACATAAATGGCAGGAGTCGTTGTTGTTGGAAGCCAGTGGGGCGACGAAGGAAAAGGAAAGGTTACAGATTATCTTGCACAGCAGGCAGATGTAGTAGTGAGATATTCTGGAGGTAATAATGCAGGTCATACTATTAAATTTAATGGCCAGAAATTTGCCTTAAGACTTATTCCTAGCGGAATCTTTACAACTGGTGAAGTTGTATTAGGTAACGGAATGGTTATCAATCCTAAAGCTTTACTTGAAGAAATGAAGTATTTAAATGATGCAGGTATCAAGACTGATAAGATGCACATCTCAGATCGTGCACATGTCACTTTACCTTATCATATTGACATTGACGAATTAGAAGAAGAAATGCGTGGTGCTGCAAGTATCGGTACAACTAAGAAAGGTATTGGACCTACTTATGTAGATAAATATGACCGCATCGGTATTCGTGTTGGTGAATTCATTAATGAACCATTATTTAAGAAGAGACTTGAAGAAACATTAGCATTCAAGAAGAAACAGTATCCTGGGTTACAGTGTACTGCAGAAGAAATCTTTGAAGAATATAAGGAATATGCTAAAGTAATCAAACCTATGGTTTGTGATACTGGTATTTTATTAGATGAAGCATTCCAGGCAAAGAAGAAGATCTTATTTGAAGGTGCCCAGGGTACTATGCTTGATATTGATTATGGTACTTATCCATATGTAACAAGTTCTCACCCAGGTGCTAATGGTGTATCATCTGGTGCAAGCATTGGTCCTCTTTATTTAACTGATGTAGTAGGTGTTATTAAGTCTTATACTACTCGTGTTGGTTCTGGTGCTTTCCCTACTGAAATTGAAGGTGAATTAGGTGATTATATCAGAAATGCAGGTCATGAATTTGGTACAGTAACTAAGAGACCTAGAAGAATTGGATGGTTCGATGCAGTTGTCGTTAACCAGTCAAGAAGAATGGCTTCATTAACTGGATGTTCATTAATGTTGTTAGATGTATTAAGTGGTTTAGATACTATTAAGATTTGTACTGCTTACATGTTAGATGGTAAAGAAATCCATGGTTTACCTTCTACAATTGAAGAATTAGCAAGAGTAGAACCAGTTTATGTAGAATTACCAGGCTGGAAGGAAGATATCACAAATGTCACTTCATTTGAAGAACTTCCTGTTAATGCTCAGAACTATATCAAGAAGATTGAAGAACTTATTCACTGCCCAGTGATTATGTTCTCAGTTGGACCTGATCGTACTCAGACAATTGTGCTTAAGGAAGTATTTTAATAAATAAATAGTAAAGGAGAACTTATGAAGAGAGAATTAGTACTGGTTATTGATTTTGGTGGCCAATACAATCAGCTCGTAGCGCGTAGAGTTCGTGAAAGCAACGTATATTGTGAAATCTATTCTTATAAGGTTGCTATGCAGAAAATCAAAGAACTCAACCCTAAGGGAATCATCTTAACTGGTGGTCCTAATAGCTGCTATGAAGAAGGAGCTGCAACATGCGAAAAAGAACTTTTCGAATGTGGTGTTCCAGTGCTTGGCTTATGTTATGGTGCTCAGCTAATGCAGTATGTATTAGGTGGTAATGTAGAAGCTGCACCTACTAGAGAATATGGAAAGACTGAAATCGTTGTTGATACAACTTCACCATTATTCTCAAATGTATCTGAAAAGACAGTATGCTGGATGAGTCATAATGACTATATTTCAGCTTTAGCTCCTGGTTTCAAATCTGTAGCACATTCTGATGAATGTCCAGTTGCAGCATGTGAAAACAGAGAAAAGAACCTTTATGGTATTCAGTTCCATCCAGAAGTATTACATACAGCAGAAGGTAAGAAGATGTTAAGAAACTTCGTAATCGATGTATGTGGATGTTCTGGTGACTGGAAGATGGATTCTTTCGTAGAAGAATCTATTAAAGCAATCAGAGAAAAAGTTGGCGATGGTAAAGTATTATGTGCTTTATCTGGAGGTGTTGACTCTTCTGTTGCAGCAGTTTTATTATCTAAGGCTATTGGAAATCAGTTAACTTGTGTATTTGTAGACCATGGTTTACTTCGTAAAAACGAAGGTGATGAAGTTGAAGCTGTATTTGGTAAAGATGGCAGCTATGACTTAAACTTCATCAGAGTCAATGCACAGGAAAGATACTATTCTAAGCTTAAGGGTGTAACTGAACCTGAAAGCAAGAGAAAAATCATCGGTGAAGAATTCATCAGAGTCTTTGAAGAAGAAGCAAAGAAGATTGGTGCCGTTGATTTCTTAGTACAGGGTACTATTTATCCAGACGTTGTAGAAAGCGGTCTTGGAGGAGAATCTGCAGTCATCAAGTCTCACCATAATGTTGGTGGATTACCTGATTGTGTAGATTTCAAAGAAATCATTGAACCATTAAGAGACTTATTCAAGGATGAAGTAAGAAAAGTTGGTCTTGAACTTGGTATTCCAGAATATTTAGTATTCAGACAGCCATTCCCAGGACCAGGTCTTGGTATTAGAATTATTGGTGAAGTCACTGCAGAAAAGGTACGTATGGTACAGGATGCAGATGCGATTTATAGAGAAGAAATTGCGAAGGCTGGATTAGATCGTTCTATCGGTCAGTATTTTGCAGCATTAACTAATATGCAGTCAGTAGGTGTTATGGGTGATGAAAGAACTTATGACTATGCTGTTGCCTTAAGAGCTGTTAATACTGTTGATTTCATGACTGCAGAAGCAGCTGAAATCCCTTATGAAGTATTAAATAAGACTATGAATAGAATCATCAATGAAGTACGTGGTGTGAATAGAGTAATGTATGATATTACTTCTAAGCCACCTGGAACTATTGAGTTTGAATAAACCATTGGAAGAAGCGAGAATATCGCTTCTTTTTTAAATATAAAAATTGAAATAGTATATTACTATTCCAGAGATAAGAACTATTCATCATTTAATCAATCAGTAATTGTGATAAAAAAGTCCTTTGACCAGATATCTAGAACACTAGAATCCTTAATAAAGGGTTTTACATCTTCTTTATAACATTACAGGATATACTTTTATTAGTATCAATATATTGAGAATCAAGCAACTTTTCTCTTAAATTCTGTGTTTCTTGAAAGATAAAATACATAGTCGTATAAATCGCATAATAGAAATAGATCTGTATCTACTCTTAAATCATTAAAGAGTAAGTTGATTGCAAAAGTCAATATAAAAATGTAGGTTTAGGACAATATAAGAATGTAGGTTTTCCTACATTCTTATATTGTCTTTT
>NZ_JBEHVX010000011.1:0-43235 GCF_040227455.1 Catenibacterium sp. RTP21428st1_D7_RTP21428_210409
TATTTCTGAGTGAACTGATAAAGAGAAGCTTTCTTAGGCTTTAATACTTTGTTTGACATATGATTATACCTCCATCTAATTTCTAATCTAATTGTAGAACAGATGGGAAATTCATGTGTCTGGTTCAGCTTCATGAACGCCGTTTAATCGGTGCTTATGAAATTTAATTTTCACTGACCTGTGGTTTGTGGGTATTCAAAAAAAATTATAGTTTCATAGAGAGATAGAATTGATCCACATAACTATGCGCAATCGCAATATTCAGTTCTTCTTTGTATTTACTATTGTTGATTGTTTCTACAAGTTCTTTATTTCTTTGATTCAACTGTTCAATCACTTCTTTACTAGGAATATGATTGGACTTAGAAGAATTATGACTCTTAGAAGTCAAAACAAGATTCCAGATATCATCACTATACATAAATGACCAAGGAATCACATGATCTACACTGATATCATCAGGCTGCAATTCTTTTCCTGTATAGAAATCAATCGGTTTATTCATATTTTCAAGTAATATGTTTTTATATTTAGTGAGATTATTTCTTCTGATCTGATTATCAGAGATACCTTTTACTTTAGATGTAATACGAGGAGCATTATTAAACTTCTCTAATAACTGTGCCCATTTGTAATTAAGTAATTGTGATAAAACAAAGCCATATTCTTTCAATAAGAGTACCTGTTCTTTATTGATTGAGATGTAGAGATACTCTTTATTAAGTACATAAAGATTCTTAGTTTCCTTATTCACATTCATAAAACGCCAAGATACATCATCTTTCAGCTTTCTTGCACATTTCTTCAATACACTCTTATAGAAGTCTTGTTCTTTAGTAAGTTCTTCTTCAGCTTTATCAAACCAGATAGGAATAGAAGACCCTGTTAATTCTTTATACTTGTCAATTAGTAAATCAACCTGTTGAACAATGATAGGTTTCTTTTTAATGTTAGATCCTTGTCTTAAGTTAAAGAAGAATGTCTGATTCCAGTAATACTTCACCATCTTATGAGCTACTGCATCAAAAGTAATTACATTGTTTTCTTCAATGTGATTAAGTGTATAAACATTCTCAAGAATAGCACGTCCCCAGGCTAACTTATATGTATTATCATTATTCATATACTCAATTACGTCAAGCCAATCCTGTATATACTTATTCATACGAATCCTCTACTTATTCTAGATAGATTTTCTTATCAAAGGCACCATTACTATGTGCCTTCTTTTATTTGATAGAAAGTACTTCTTGATGATCAATATGAAGTGTATTCTCTAATGCTTC
Source organism: Catenibacterium sp. RTP21428st1_D7_RTP21428_210409 (assembly GCF_040227455.1). Taxonomy (NCBI): domain Bacteria; kingdom Bacillati; phylum Bacillota; class Erysipelotrichia; order Erysipelotrichales; family Coprobacillaceae; genus Catenibacterium; species Catenibacterium sp. RTP21428st1_D7_RTP21428_210409. The sequence continues at coordinate 1,287 of NZ_JBEHVX010000011.1, forward strand.
TAATACTTCTAATACATCAGCTATCTCTTTCTTAATATCTTCACCTTCAGCATTCATTACTTCATGACATTCCTCCAATAACTTGCTTTTTAAACATTTGAGATACTCTTCATCATTGAGTATTCTTGTTGCACAAGTCTTATGATCATTTTCTATGATTTCAGGAATACGATCTCTAATTAGCTTGTTGTAGATATGCTTCATTGGAATCACCTCTTCACTAATCATACAACGAATAAAACAGATATAAAAGCATTGGTGATGATACGATCATCATCTTTTTAAATACGCGAAATTTACATCTTCTCTAATGGAAAGGAGATTCGTAGGGTGGGTATTGCTATCACGTTTACGTGATAGCGTATTCTCAAGTTACGAGGATGTAAAAAGTGTTTAAAAAGATTGATGAAGTGAGTAAGTTATCAGGAGTCAGTAAGCGTACATTACAATATTATGATGATGAAGGTATATTACCTGTTAAGCGCTCAAAGAATAATTATAGACTCTATGATGATGAGACTATGGAAAGACTATGGGAAATATTATGGTATAAAGAAATGGGATTTGATTTAAAAGGAATCAAACTGATTCTAGAAGGAATGAAGCAGGAAACTGTAATAGAAGAGAAAGTAAATAAAATCAATAATACGATAAGAGTATTAGAGGAACAAAAGAAAGTAATAGAATTTATACAGAGATATTCTATTCCAGCAAAGAGTGAAGAGAATAATAAGACTTATAAAGATCAAATTAAACAAATAAGACAAGAACAAGGTATGTAGGAGGGAAGAACTTATGAAAATTAGTAAAATGATTGATGATGTCAAAGATGGTATTGATGAAGCAAGAGTGAAAGTAGTTAAAGCAGTTGATGATGCAGAGTTAGATAGGCGCGCTAAGGAACTAGGAGATGTTGCAGCAGGCAAAGCAAAAGAACTAGGAGATACTGCATCAGAAAAAGCCCATGATGTTGCAGTAAAGATGGATGAAATGAAACGTCAATGGGATTTGAAAAGACTGAAACCAATCTTCTCTGAAGATTTAAATGGTATGCAATATTCACGACTTGTGAGAATTGTAGAAAGAGATAAGAAGTTTGATATAGAAGTATGTAGAGGATCAATTGGATATTGGGCTACCTGTAAGGGTGAGAGATGGGTGAATATCTTTAAAGATTCAGTGAATAAGTTTGGGTTGAATTTCTATCCTTACGAAGAGGTTAATTTCTATTATGTAGATCCTACTGATAAAGATAACTATATTGTGCTAGATGAATATTTTGATCGTTTGAAGCAGGCTCGTGTGAATGAATTACAGAAGATTGCACAAGATTTAGGTGCAAAAAAATTCAGAGTTACATATATGAGAGAAAAATCTTCACTTATTAAGAAGAAGTGGAATGGAAAAGCAGACGGAAAAGCTAAAGATGGAGATGGTACAGTGTCAGTTGATGTTGATAAACTATCAAAACAATACGATAAAGTAGAGATTGAAGCTGAAAATAGTTTCCCAGGACATGAGCCAGCTGAACCTCATGTAAGATATCTGAAGTATGATCAAAATGTTCAAAACTTGATAGATATGCGTATGGATACTAAGGGACCTATAAACCATCAGACACTAAGTATTAAATTAAGCAGTACATCAGGTTTAAAAGAAAATGATGCTGCAAAGCTTGATATGATATTGAAAAGTTTGAAGATGGCTGGGAATACAACTGTATTAAGTGAAGTACAAAATGAAGAGAAAAGCATATTGTATTATGAAGTAGACTTTTAATATAAGGGACTTGGAATGATTTCCAGGTCCCTTTGTCTTATGGTATTTTCATATTCAAAACAACTCTTTTCATATGCTATAATGGTGTTAATCCTATGAATGCATACTTAAGAATAGATAGCTATACCTTTACAGAAAATCTAATAGCTGACTATATCTTACAAGATTCTGCAACAGCTAATATCCGTTTCTCAACCTACTAAAGAAGAAAAACAACAAGAAGTAGAGTGGAGTAGTATTCGCCTTTATTATGCTTGCTTCATTTGCTATTTTTAGAGAAGGAGAAATTCTAATCACATTTATATTGGTTGCATATTGGGCAGCAGGCATATGAAGGTATTGCAGCTCAGAACAATATTTCAAATATAGCACATATAGTTGGTGCAATAATAGGTTATGGATTAAACGTGAAAGCAAAATATGGACTGTATAGATAGCGACGCTTAGTTCAATGTGAAATGAAAGATGGTGTTAACGTGAAAAAAATAATCATACTGCTTCTTTGTTTGGTATTAGTAAGCTGCGGTACAACAAATAAATCAAAAAGTACAACTAAAGACATATTAGAAAATAGTTTCTTTGGAGTTAAGAAAAAGGTAAAAGAAAAGTTGATTTATAAAAAAGATACAAGTATTAATTCTTTTTTGAATAAATATAACGAAATTAATGATCCAGATATTACTAGTGATATGGTAAGTATGAAAAAACTTGAAGGAAAAGATTCGCCTAGTATAGTTGATATATCAAACGAGAAATTAGGGATATGGATACAACGTAAAAACATATTTGGGAATAAAATGGCTGTTGCTATTCTAAATAATTCCGATAATGTGACTAATAACGATCTCAAAGAACAATTCCAAAAGTATTCAAAGGTATTTGATGATAGTTTAACTAATAAAGAAATAGATGAATATTGGGATAAAATGTTAAAGGGTAAGAATAGAGGAAAAAAGTTAAAAAACATAAAGGTAAAAAGAATTATATTCTATGGTAAAGTGATATATTTAATTCTTGAAGGGAAAATATAATTTGATAAGAATAATAAACAAAAAATCATAAGAAGGACAATGAAATAGGTTGAATCTTGGTAATCTTTTTAAGCACTGATTAAAATGATGTGAACAACTTAATTATGATGTTTTCTATAAAAAGTTGAAAACTGAATTTTTGACAGTATAAAATGGCAAGTACGGAAACCTCATGATTTCCAATCCCCCCTCTAGGGGATATTTTTATATACAAAACAACTCTTTCTATATGCTATAATAAGGTTAATCGGAGGTGATCTCATGAACGCATATTTAAGAATTAAAGAATACAATGATAGCTATACTGCAACAGAAAAGCTTATAGCTGAATACATACTAGAAAATGATATTTTACAGGATTCTGCACAGGCACTAGGTGAAAAGACAAATACCTCTGCAGCTGCTATTATCCGTTTCTCAAAGAAAATAGGTTTTAAAGGCTTCAGTGATTTAAAGATGAACTTAGCTCAATCTACTAAAGAAGAAAAACAACAAGAAGTAGATCTCATCTTTGAACCAGAAGATAATATCAGTACATTAGTAGAAAAAGGCTGTAGATTAAATATGAACACAGTCTTAAAAACATACCAGTTAATAAACATAGATACACTAGAAGCATCAATAGACTTACTCAATAATGCTTCTACTATCTATCTCTTTGGTGTAGGTGGTTCATCAGTCATTGGTTTAGATATCTACCAAAAACTCATGCGTATAGGCAAGAAGGTGATCTATAACGCTGATTTACATGTACAGATGACCTTTGCCCAAAGCATGGATCAAAATGATGCAGCACTTATTATCAGTTACTCAGGTTCTACAACTGGTTTAGTAGATGTTGCTAGAGTGTTACATGAAAAACAAATACCATTTATCTCTATTACACAGATCAACTCTAATCCAATTTCTAAACTAAGTACCTACTCACTTAAAGTACCAAGTGAAGAAAAAGCCTTGCGTATTGGTGCAGTCTCTTCTCGTATCTCTTCATTTGTGATAACTGACTTATTGTACTATGGTGTATTTAAGAAGAACTTTGAAGAACATAAAAAGAATCTCATAGATTCTAAAGACAATGTCTCTATACTCAAAAAGTAGACTCATATTTCACTATGAGTCTTTTATTATAGAAATAACATTTCATTTATAATGAAATATACTTGAAATAATATTTCAACAAGTCTATAATGATATTGGAAGGAGGGAACAAGAATGAACTTAAATAACTTAGATACAGAACAGTCAAATCCTGATTCATTACATATAGATGAAATGTCTACGATAGATATTCTTACTACTATTAATAATGAAGATCAGAAGGTGGCTTTAGCTGTAAGAGACGTCTTACCGCAAATTGCAGATGCTGTTGACTGTATCTATCAACAGATGAGTCAAGGTGGCAGATTGATTTATATTGGTGCTGGTACATCAGGGAGATTAGGTGTACTAGATGCATCAGAATGTCCTCCTACCTATGGTGTTGATCCTCAACTTGTACAAGGATTAATCGCTGGTGGGAACATCGCACTCACAACTGCAATAGAAGGTGCAGAAGATTCTCAGGAACTCGCTGTAGAGGACTTAAAGAATATCCACTTAACAGACAAAGATGTTGTATGTGGTATTGCAGCATCAGGCAGAACACCTTATGTCATTGGCGGACTTCAATATGCGCGCACACTAGGATGCCAGACAGTTTCTATCTGTTGTGTTCACAATGGGGAAATATCAAAATACTCCCACTATCCAATTGAAGCAATTACAGGTGCAGAAGTCGTGACTGGCTCTACAAGAATGAAGGCAGGTACTGCACAAAAACTTGTCTTAAATATGCTTTCTACATCTGTAATGATCAAAAGAGGAAAGGTCTATAAAAACCTTATGGTTGATGTACAGCCTACCAATGAAAAACTTAAGATCAGAGCTGTTAACATTGTCTCACAATCTTTAGATTGTTCTGAAGAAGAATCAATCGCATTATTAACTAAATGTCACTACAATGTAAAGATTGCGATTCTATCTGGTTTAACAGGTAGAGATGAAAAAGAATGTGAAGAAGCTCTTCTTAAAAATAATGGAAATATAAGTAAAACTGTAAAAAGTAATCTATAGGAGGATATGAGATGAATAAGTACATTGTAAAAAATCAAAACAATAAACAAAACAAGAATGTCTTTGGTATAACGGATTATGATATCCCTATGTTTGGTTTCAAGAGTGCATTACTTATTCTTGTTTCTACAATGTTGTCCCTTCTCATCTGTGTCAATGGATTCACTTATCTCCACATCGACTTCAGACTCCCTAATGCACTAATTAGTGGTCTTGCATGTGGACTCAGTGTTGCTTATTCCCAGTATTTCATTGAAAGAAAAGAAGGATTATGTAAAAACTTTTGGCTTGTAACAGGTCTCTTCTCTTTGATGGCCTTTGTATTAATATTAATGATTAAATAATAGGAGATTAAATTATGTTCGATGCAATTACAAATGTCATTGAGGGTAAACTAGCGGGTCCATTAGAAAAACTCTCTAATCAAAGACATTTACGCGCGATCCGTGATGGTATTATTGCGACATTACCGATTATCATTGTTAGCTCATTATTAATGGTTGTTGCTTTTTCTTACAACCAGATGCCTGCAGACTGGGCACTTGCAAAATTCATTAAAGCAAATGCAGTCGCAATTCTTTTACCTTATAGAATGTCAATGTATATCATGACACTCTATGCTGTATTTGGTATTGGTTACTCTTTAGCTAAATCATATGATTTAGATGGTTTAAGTGGTGCAATTATGGCAGAACTTACATTCCTGCTTACAGTTGTACCAGCATCTATTCCAGATGTCACAGATTCAATCGCAGCTCTTGCCACTAAGAATGCTGAATTAAATGCATTTTTACAGCAGCTCCCATCTGGTTATGTTATTCCTGCAGAACACTTAGGTTCAGCAGGTATGTTTATTGGTATTATTTCTGCCTTTATTGGTGTAGAAGTATATCGTTTTACACAGGTGAAAGGATTAAAGATCACTATGCCTGCAGCTGTTCCACCTGCAGTCGCAAGATCATTTGAATCATTGACACCTACTATTATCATTATCTTAGGTATTTCTACACTCACTATGTGGTTAGGTGTAGATGTTCACAGCATTGTAGGTGACCTTATTAAACCTTTAGTCAATGCGACTGATACATTACCTTCTACATTACTCATTATTTTCTTAATCATGTTCTTCTGGTCATTTGGTATTCATGGTGACTCTATTGTCAGCTCACTTGCTAGACCAATCTGGTTAATTCTATTAGATCAGAATACTGCAGCAGTTGCAGCAGGTAAGACTGCCACTCATATTGGTGTAGAACCGTTCTTACAGTGGTTTGTCCATATTGGTGGTTCTGGTGCTACTTTAGGACTTGCGATTCTATTCTGTTTTGCAGCTAAGAGTAAATATGGTAAAACACTCGGTAGAACAACTATCCTTCCTTCACTGTTCAATATCAATGAACCAATGATCTTTGGTGCACCAATCGTATTAAATCCAATGTTGTTAATTCCATTTATCTTAGTCCCATTAGTTCTTGCAACTATTGCTTGGATTGCAACAGCTATGCATTTAGTAAACTGTGCAGTCACTATTGCCCCTTGGACACTTCCTGGCCCAATTGGTGCATATCTTGCATGTGGTGGTGACTGGAGAGCAGCAGTATTAAGTATTGTACTAATTATACTTTCAGTTATTATGTATTATCCATTCTTTAAGATGTATGATAATAAATTATTAGAAGAAGAAAAGGCAAACGAAGCATCTGAAAATTAAGAGGTAACAGAAATGTTGTATATAGGTATAGATGGCGGAGGTACAAAAACAAAGATGGTTCTTTTTGATGAGAACGGAATACGTTTAAAAGAACTAATACTTCCTACAGTACATGTTTTAACTCAGCCACAAGATCAATCTATTGAAATATTAAGAGATGGTGTCAATCAGCTAGATCCTGATCATACTGCCATTATTGGTGCAGGACTTGCAGGATATGGCCAACAGAAAGAACTAAGAGACAAAATAGAATATATATGTAAAGAAGCATTTGGAAATCGACCTTTTGTCGTAGAAAGTGATGTAAGAATTGCGATAGAAGGTGCGTTAGATGGGCATGATGGCATTGTGGTCATTGCAGGAACAGGCAGTATTGCCTTATCACTTAAGAATAATAAGCTCACACGTTGTGGAGGCTGGGGTTATCAATTAGGAGATGAAGGCAGTGCTTATTGGATTGCGAAGAAGATGTTTAATACATTCTGTAAAGAAATAGATGGCAGACTAGAAAAGACAGCTCTTTATGATCTTGTTATGGAAGAATGTCATCTAGATATTGATTATGATATTATCACATTTATGAATCATCTAAATCGTACATCTACTGCATCCTATGCTTATATCAATGGATTAGCTGCCAATCAGGGAGATCCTTATGCGATAGAAATATATAAACAGACAGCATTAGAAATTCGTTCACTTATACAAACACTTTTAAAACAACATGATTCAACACCTCGTATTTCTTATATTGGAGGTGTATTTGATCATGCTTCTCACTATATTCTACCTGTTTTGAATGAAACAATAGATTATCTTATTTCACCTATCCATACACCGGAATATGGTGCTTACAAGCTTGCGAAGAAACTAGGGTGAAAACCTTAGTTTTTTTAATAAAGGAGGAAACTATGAAAAAGACAAAAGATATATTATGGGGTGGAGCCACTGCCAGCAGCCAGTATGAAGGTGGCTATAAAGAAGGCGGTAAAGGCTTAGATACACAAGATTGTAGACCCTATCTAAAAAGAACATCTGATGCGACAACATCTACAAGATTACTTACACAAGATATTATTGATGAAGCAAAGAAATGTGAAGGAATAGGACACTACCCATTTAGACAGGGTAGTGATGGTTACCATCATATTGATGAAGATATTGCCTTACTTAAAGAATTAGGTATTGATATCTATCGTTTCTCAATCAGCTGGGCAAGACTTTATCCTCATGGAGATGAAGAAACACCTAATGAAGAGGGAATTAAGTTCTATGATCATATCTTCAAAGAAGTACATAAAGCAGGTATGAAGATCTTTCTCACAATGAATCATTATGCTGTTCCATTATACCTAGTAGAACATTATGGTGGATGGACAAATAGAAAACTGATTGAATTCTATGAAAGATTTGCGACAGTTGTATTTGAAAACTGGGGAGAATATATTGATTACTTCCTCCCATTTAATGAAATAAATGCTGGATACTTTAGTCCTTATAATGGTGTAGGATTAGTAAAAGAAAAGGATCAGCCTTATAATCAGACACTCGTATTCCAGTCATTACATCATCAATTTGTAGCAAGTGCTAAGACAATTAAGATTGCGAAAAAACTCTCTCCAAAGAGTCAATCAGGCTGTATGGTGGCATGTTTCTGTTATTATCCACTTACATCTACTCCAGAAGATAACTTAAAAGCAGTCAGAGATGAAGAAATCCATCAGTGGTTTGCGATAGATATACTAGCGAATGGTCATTATCCAAGCTATATGGATCGTTTCTTTAGAGAAAATGATATTCATCTAACTGTTACAGAAGAAGATTCAGAATTACTTAAAAAATATACATGTGACTTTGTCAGCTTCTCATATTATTCAAGTTCTATCGCAACATGTAAGGAAGATGGTCAACAGACTGCGGGTAATCTCGTTGTATCTACAAAGAACCCTCATCTTAAGGCAAGTGACTGGGGATGGCAGATTGATCCTGTAGGACTAAGAATCATGTTGAACAAGATGTATGATAGAACACAGAAACCTGTCTTTATATGTGAAAATGGACTTGGCGCACATGATATTATGGAAGATGGTTTGATTCATGATCCATATAGAATAGATTATCTTGAACAGCACTTTAAACAAATTGATGAAGCGATTGATGATGGTGTAGACGTTATTGGCTATATCATGTGGGGTGTGATTGATATCGTTTCTGCAGGAAGCTGTGAAATGGAGAAACGTTATGGCGTTGTTTATGTGGACGCCAATAATCTAGGTCAGGGTACTTATAAGAGATATAAGAAGGATAGTTTTAAGTGGTACCATGACTTTATTGAAAATAAGCATAAACAATTCAACTAAGGAATTCTTTTTAGTATGATAGACATATGGAGGATTTCATATGACTTATATCGGACACTATCAATCTCCTCTAGGAGATATACTTATTGCGACAGATGAAATAGGTGTATATGGCTTATGGTTTGAGAATCAGAAGTATTATGCATCAGGATTAAAAGAACCTTATGAAGAAAAAGATACAGAACTTATTCTAAAAGTAAAAAAATGGCTTGATCTCTATTTTAAGAAAGAACAGCCACCTATTGATTTTCCTCTTCACTTCATAGGTACAGATTTCCAAAAAGAAGTATGGGAAATTTTATGTGATATTCCTTATGGCCATACAATGACTTATGGAGAAATAGCAAATATATTAGCACAAAGAAGAGGTGTTAAAAGATTCTCTGCACAGGCAGTAGGAGGAGCAGTAGGACATAATAGAATAAGTATCATAGTGCCTTGTCATAGAGTATTAGGCAGTAATGGAAGCTTAACAGGTTATGCAGGTGGTATTGATAGAAAAGAAGCGTTATTAAAATTAGAAGCATAATAAAGGGGCACCATCAGGTGCCCCTCATTTTTAATCAAAATCAAACTTATCTGCATTCTTTTCTTTAAAGATTTCAAACAGTTCATTAAGTAGTGCTTCATCATCTACTGAACGATAGTTTTCTTCATCAGAATCATCCTCTGATTCTTCACATTTCAAGATCACTACCTCATCTGATTCTTCATCTACTGGCAATAAAACAACATATGTTTCTTCATTATGTTCAATTAAATCAAGATATTCAAACTCTAATTCATTTCCATCATTATCATTCAATACGACAATATTATCCATTAGTCATCCCTCTTACTATATTCTTCACCATATTTCACAAGACGATCAAATTTCTTCTGGTTCTCTTCATTTTCAAAAGTAATCTTCTTTATAGCGTTCAACTTATAAATAGCTTCAGTACTTTCTTCGAATACTTCATCCTCATACTCGTGTTGCCATTTAGCATTATCCTTATCGATAAGATAAGCCATCTGTTTACCTTCAACTAAGGCTTCTACATAATCTTCAGCTGCTTCACCAATTTCATGATTATTAAATGAATCTTCTTTATGTTCATACTTGCTTAGATATTTAAGTTCAGTATCTACATAACGAGTATAGATTTCTGTAGTGAGTTCTGCATCATTTTCTTCTATTTCCCATCTTTCTTCTAATGCAGTTTTAAAATCCTTATAGAATGCTTCATCAATTGATTGTTCTGTTTGTGTTGGTGTATCAGTTTGTTTAGTAGGATTACTCTGTCCTGTATCCTTATTATTGTTGGTACATGCACTTAAACCAAACACTACCATACACGATAATAATAATTTAAATAGTTTCTTCATAGTGAAACCTCCTTTCATATTAATTATATAGGAAAATGATTTCTAATTGTGAAATAATGCATCATAAAAAATAAATAAGTATAGTATTGAGCTTAAAGCGTGCTTTAAAGATAGAATAGACAAGAAGGGGGGAAATTATGGCTAAAAGAATTAATCCATTAGAAGGATCATTATGGGATAAGATCCTGTCATTCGCATTACCTTTAGCAGCTACAAGTATTATTCAGCAGTTATTCAATTCCTGTGATGTAGCGACTGTAGGACAGTTTTCAGGAAGTCATTCACTAGCGGCAGTAGGGAGTACGGCCCCAATCACTAATCTATTTATCACAATCTTTGTAGGTTTCTCAGTAGGAGCTAATGTGATTATTTCACGTTTCTTAGGAGCATAAAGAGAAGATAGAGCCAATCAGGCCATACATACAGCACTTGTATTATCTATTATTACTGGTTTTATTGTATCTATTATTGGAGAAATTATTGCTCGTCCATTATTAGAACTCATGTTTACACCAACAGAAGTACTACCTCTTGCAGTACTCTACTTAAGAGTATGTTTTATAGGAATGTTCTTCTTAACTATCTATAACTTTGAATCTGCCATACTAAGAGCGGGTGGAGATACCAAAAGATCACTCTACTGTTTAATTGTTTCAGGTACTATTAATGTTGTATTGAATCTAGTATTTGTCATTTTATTTAAGCTAGATGTCGCAGGTGTAGCCTTGGCTACTACGATTGCTGATGCAACTAGTTCTTTATTACTCTTTAGAATTCTGTATAAAGAAGAAGGCGCTTTGCAGGTTAGATTAGACAATATGAAGATGGAATGGGTCTATACAAAAGAAATACTTATTATAGGTATTCCTGCTGCAATACAAGGAATAAAGATGTATCCAGTCTATTAGATGGTGTATGTTACTTGGTGCACTTTTTACAGGTGCTATCAGTGCACTCTTCGTATCATTCTCACCAGTCCTAGCAGGAATCTTTACATCAGATCCTGCCATTGTGAAAATAGCCTGTATCCGTATTTCTATTGTAGTCACATTTGAAGTAATCAATATGACTATAGAAATCATGTCAGGTGCACTCAGAGGACTAGGAAATCCAATGATCTCTACAGTACTCTGTATCATCTTCACATGTGCATTAAGACTTGCCTGGATCTTTATTGCCTTCGCAAGAATCCATACATTCCAGTCAGTGTTAGTTGTCTACCCAATCAGCTGGGCAGTGACTTCTGCATCCATTGTGATTGCCTATTTAGTTGTAAAAAAGAAAAAACTCACGAATGTCTAAGCCGGTTCTCTGGCTTTTCTTTTGGGCTTCTTTTTCACTTGTATTTACAATATAATTAATATTAGGAGGGGAAAGTGTGAAACAACATAATACATTTACACTTAAAGATTTCATTATTAGGGCAGTCACTGAATATTGTGTTACTCTCATTATATTCTGTTTATTTATCTTTAAAGTGATTCCGGGCTGTTCGTTACTACAATCTAAGCTTGTATTATTCTTGCTTACAGTACTTAGCTTTGGACTCATCTACTTTAAAAGGATGATAGAAGAAACTACTTAAGCATTGCGACAAACGTACTCATACCTTTTGGTATCTATACAACACTTGCCTATATGTTACTTCTTCCTATACCGCTAGGAATAGTATGGGTATTACTTATTGGTCTTGATTTAGTTTATGTAGGATTTTATTTCTATAAAGTAAAAAGAAGAAACTATAACTCACTCTTTGAAAAATTACAGCTTGTGATTGGTTTAGCTTCTCTCTTATCACTTGTCATTGTATTAAGTGTTACTTTGTTTGGTTCTTCTATCATACAATCATCTACAAAGATTACAAATAATACAGATGTCTATATGAGAAAATATGATGAAAAATCACTTAAAAACTTACATAACTGGTCTAAACTCACACGTAAAGAGAAGCTCAATACATTGCAGACTATATGTAATAACAAAAGAGACTATCTCGGTATATCTGCAAGAATCAAAGTAGGGGCTGGAAGTCACTTAACACATGCCTGTTGTCAGTATAATAATAAATCAAAAGAAATTACTTTTGATATCAGTCAATTAGATCATGCATCTTCTACAACTCTACTAGAGGCATTGCTTCATAGTTCATATCATGCTTATGAATATGCCCTTGTAGAATCTTATGACACAATGAGCAGTGATTATAGTAAGTTGTTTGACTATCGTATCATTGACACTTATAAGAAAGAATTCTCTACCAAAGTTACAAATAAGGCAAAATACTACAATCAGATCAACGAATCTAATGCAAGATCTTATGCTACAGATGCCCTGCAAGACTATCAAAATAAGTTAAAAAAATAGAAAACACAAAAAATGAACAATACAGGATTGTATTGCTCATTTTTTGTATATACGTCCTTTACAATTTAAAATATTGTACAGAATTTAGTACAATCTATTGTCAAAGTGATAAAAAGTTACTAAAAAATAGACACACATGTTTAGAATTTAGTAAATACAGTAATAAAAATGAGAATTGTCACTAAAATACAAAAATTTGTGTGAAATTATGTTGACAGTATACAATTTTTAGACTAAACTAATCACCATAGTAGAAAACAAATACTACAGGAGGAGAATATATGAAAACAGGTAAAACAGTAAAAGTATTGCTTACCGCTGCAACTGCTGCAGGAATGTTAGCTGGCTGTGGTTCTAAGACAGATACTGATACATTCAGATTTGCAAGTGAATTAGATATCCAGGGTATGGATTCTACAGTTGTTGATGATGGTATGTCATTCAACGCAGTTCACGCTATTACAGATGGTTTAACAGCCGTTAACGAAAAAGGTAAGACTGCACCTGCTATTGCTAAGAGCTGGGATGTAAGTGATGATGGTAAGACTTATACATTCCACTTAAGAAATGCAAAGTGGTCAAATGGTGATAAGGTTACTGCAAATGACTTCGTTTATTCTTGGCGTAAGATCATCAAAAATGCTGGTAACTATGCCTATATGTTAGGCAGCGGAGGTGCTTCAGTTAAGAACGCAGATGCACTTATGGAATTAGGTGCTAATGCAACTGATGAACAGATGGCTACTCTTGGTGTTACAGCTAAAGATGATCAGACTTTAGTAGTAGAACTTGAAAACAAAGTTCCATATTTCACAGACTTAATGGCATTCCCATGCTACTTCCCACAGAACGAAAAGTTCGTTGAAAAATGTGGTAAGAACTATGGTACTAAGCCAGAATACACATTATCTAATGGTGCTTATAAAATGACTAAGTGGGTTAAGGGAAACAAAGCAACATTCACTAAGAACGATAAGTACTATGATGCGAAAACAGTAGCAACTAAGAATCTTGAAATGTACTTAGTACAGGATCCTAAGACTGCTGCACAGAACTTCGATAATGGTAAAGTTGACTATGCAAGAATCAACTCTACATTAGTAGATAAGTATAAAGGTAAAGATACATTCACTACTTTCAATGAAGGTTACTTATTCTACTTACAGTTAAACTTCAAGAACGACACTGTTGCTAATAAGAACGTAAGAGAAGCTTTAGCTTATGCAATCAATAGAAAAGATTTATGTGAAAACGTATTAAAAGATGGTTCTAAAGGAGCGACTGGTTTCATTCCATCTCAGTTATCTACTAGCCCAGCTGGTAAAGACTTCCGTGATGATGCAGATAAATATGTAAGCTATGATCAGAAGAAAGCTCAGGAATATTTAGATGCAGCTAAGAAAGAATTAGGTACAGATACAATCACTATTGATTTATTATATGGTACTGATGAATCACCAATGGATACTATGGCTGAATACTTACAGGGTTCATTCTCTAAGTTAAAAGGCTTAAAGGTAAACATGGTTGCAACTGTTAAGAAAGATAGAATCTATAACAGAGAAGCAAATGGTAACTTCCAGGTTGTATGTACTCGTTGGGGACCAGACTACGCAGATCCTACAACTTACTTAAACTTAGCTTTAACTGATAACTCAAACAACTATGGTAAATATGCTAATGCTAAGTTTGATGCATTAATGGAACAGATCCAGAAAGAATCAGATTTAACTAAGCGTTGGGATTTAATGATCCAGGCTGAAAAAGTTATGATGGAAGATATGGCTTATATCCCAGTGTTCGAAAAGGGTGCTGCAGCATTAAAGGCTAAGAACGTAAAAGGATTGGTAGTGGTGCCAGTAGGAACTCCATATACTTTCAAATATGTTAAATTAAAATAACCTCTACTTTGTGTCAAAACAGAGTGGCCTAGGAGATAGCAGAAATGCTGTCTCCTTTTTTTTTTTTTTTTGTGTGTGTGTGTGTGTGTTTTGATTAAACATTTACAATATTTCTGATATTGCTAAAATGTAATGAAATTTTAATATATTTACAAATAAAATGTACAAAACGATTGACTATATCTGACGTAAAGCGTAAACTACACAATTGTTAACATTAATAATAAATTTTGGAGGGAAAATTAATGAAAACAGGTAAAACAGTAAAGGTATTGCTTGCATTAACTACTGCTGCAGGTATGCTTGCTGGCTGTGGTTCTAAGACAGATACTGATACATTCAGATTTGCGAATGATACAGATATCGTTGGTATGGATAGCACAGTCGTTGATGATGCAATGTCTTTCAATGCAATCACTGCCATCACAGACGGTTTAACAACTGTTGATGTGAAGGGCAACACAATCCCTGGTATCGCTAAGAGCTGGGATGTAAGCAACAATGGATTAACTTATACTTTCCATTTAAGAGATGCTAAATGGGCTAATGGTGATGATGTTACTGCGCAGGACTTCGTATACTCATGGCACAGAATCATCAAGAATGCAGGTAACTACGCTTATATGTTAGGTAGCGAAGGTGCTTCAATTAAGAATGCTGATTCTTTAATTGATTTAGGTACTACTGCAACTGATGAACAGTTAAACACACTTGGTATTAAAGCAACTGATGACAAGACTGTTGTCGTTGATCTTGAAAAGAATGTTCCATATTTTGTAGGTTTAATGTCATTCCCATGTTATTTCCCACAGAACCAGAAGTTCGTTGAAAAATGTGGTAAGAACTATGCAACTAAGCCTGAATATATTTTAGGTAATGGTGCTTATAAGATGACTAAGTGGATCAAGGGTAACAAGGCTACATTCACTAAGAATGATAAGTACTATGATGCAAAGTCTGTTAAGACTAAGAACTTAGAAATGTACTTAGTACAGGATCCTAAGACTGCTGCTCAGAACTTCGATAATGGTAAAGTTGATTATGCTACAATCAATTCTACATTAGTAGATAAGTATAAAGGTAAAGATACTTTCAAGGCTATCAGAGAAGGATATCTTGCTTACTTAATCTGTAACTTCAAAGCAGATACTACCGCAAACAAAAACTTAAGACATGCATTATCTTATGCAATCAATAGAAAAGATTTATGTGATAACATCTTAAAAGATGGTTCACAGCCAGCTACTGGTTTTGTACCAGCTCAGTTATGTAAGAGCCCTTCAGGTAAGGATTTCCGTGAAGAATCTGGTAAATATACAGACTATGATGTAAAGAAAGCACAGGAATACTTAGATGCTGCTAAGAAAGAATTAGGTACTGATACAATCACAGTTGATTTATTATATGGTACTGATGAATCTCCAATGGATACTTTCGCAGAATACTTACAGGGTTCATTTACTAAGTTAAAGGGCTTAAAAGTTAACATGGTAGCTACTGTTAAGAAAGATAGAATCTATAACAGAGAAGCAAGTGGTAACTTCCAGATTGCCTGCACTCGTTGGGCTCCAGACTATGCTGATCCAACTACTTTCTTAAACGTTCTTGCAAGCAGTAACTCAAACAACTATGGTAAATGGGAAAATGTGCAGTACAACTCATTATTAAAACAGGCTCAAAATGAAACTGACGTAAATAAACGTTGGAATGAATTGCTTGAAGCTGAAAAAGTAATGATGGACGATATGCCAAATATTCCAGTTGTTCAAACTGGTACAGCTGCATTACAGGCTAAGAACGTTAAGGGATTAGTTCATAATACAGTAAGTACTCCATACGTATTCAAATATGTAACACTTAAATAACATACAAAGAGGCAGGCAACTGCCTCTTTTATATTGATAATTCATGCTATACACTTTAGTATTAATAATAAGGAAGTGATAGAATGAGAAATAAGAATATATTCACAATACCTAATATATTATCTATGTTCAGATTGTTGCTGTTGCCGGTAATTGTATATATGTATATAAACCAAAAGGATTATGTCTTAACAGGAATATTATTGGTTATATCAGGCCTGTCTGATTTGTTAGATGGATATATAGCTCGCACATTTAATATGATGAGTGATCTAGGTAAAATACTTGATCCTGTAGCGGATAAAGCAACCCAAGCAGTAGTACTTCTATGTCTTATGACACGCTTTAGATGGCTTGTTATTCCTTTCATATGCATTCTTATTAAAGAACTGTTTATGAGTTGTATTGGTATGGTTGTTATTAAAAAAACAGGAGAAGTAAATGGGGCAGTGTGGCATGGTAAAGTTGCTACATGCATGTTAGATTTTATGATTATTGTGCATATTGTCTTCTATAAGATTTCCTATACTTTTTCTATTGTTCTTACAATTATCTCTACACTTCTTATTCTTCTATCATTCTATCTATATGCAAAAGAGAATATCAACATACTAAAAAAGGTGGGTTAAATCCCACCTTTTAGCTTCTTACTTTGAAATATGTTGCTGAAGTATCCTTTAAAGCGTCTTCTAAATCTTTAAGTTCTACTTTATCAGTAATATAAATATGATCTTCACCAAATGAATAGTATTCATCATAATTTAAATTGAGTGGCTGTTCACTTCTTACATAATACTTAGAAGATGTAATAGGATAGACGTTTTCAGTATAATCATAATCATGTGTCCATACATCTTTCTTAGCTGTCTTAATAATATCAGCCACTACAGCACTTGCAGTGACATAACGTCCTGCACCCTTACCATAGAATAATACGTTTTCTAGATAATCACATGTAATTTCTACTACATTATAAGCATCCATGACATTACCTACAATTTCACTCATTGGAACGAGAGTAGGAGATACATCAATACCTAAACCATTTTCTAGTTTTTTACTCATCGCAATCAACTTAATTCTATAACCAAGCTTCTTTGCATAATCCATATCTTTCTTAGTGACATTACGAATACCAGTACATTTGATCTTATCAAAATCAAAGAATGTACCAAAAGCATTCATAGTAAGAATATAGATTTTATGTGCTGCATCATAACCATCTAAATCTAGTGCAGCATTGGCTTCTACATAACCAAGATTCTGAGCAATCTTCAATGCTTCCTCAAAATCAAGATTATCTCTTTCCATTAAAGTGAGAATGAAGTTGGTTGTACCATTTAAGATACCTTCAACCTTATTAATATTGTTTGCTACTAGATCTTCCTTAGCAGGTACAACAACTGGAATACCTCCACCAACACTTGCTTCATAATAAAGGTTGACACCATTTTCTCTGGCAACAGTAAAGAGTTCTTTCGCATCATGGGCAATAAGAGCTTTATTTGCAGTTACTACATGCTTCTTCTTATTTAATGCATCTAAGATGATCTTCTTTGCGATAGTAGTACCACCAATAAGTTCTACTACAACATCCACATCTTCATCATTGATGACTTCATGATAATCCTGTGTATAAATAATACCATCAGGAAGGTCTACATCCTCAAGTGCACAACCGTACTTAACGACTACTTCTTCCCCAATTGTTTTTTCGAGTCTTTCTTTTTCTTTTGTAAGAATATCTACAGTTCCGAAACCAACAGTTCCTAGACCAATAACACCAATAATCATTTAAAATTCCTCCCCAATAGTATTAGAATTGTATAAAATTTACCATATTCATATAATGCTGTCAATTATCCATGAGTTAAAATTTGTATAATATGCGATAAATATTAGAATATTTAGAAATTAAACAAAAAAAGAGGAATTAATCCTCTTTTAAAATATCCTGAATAGCTTCACTTAAGCTTTCTACAACCTTTTCAGCTTTATCTTTAAGTTCATTTGGGGCATAAGTAAATGTATAACCATGTTTGACACTATCTAATAAAGGAAGATCATTCCATGAATCTCCTATACCATATACGTTACTCTCATTAATATTAAAATAATCTACAACATGATTAACTCCTGTTCCCTTAGAACATCCTACACCACATACATCCACATGATTTTTATTCTGGAATGCCGCACATGTATCACTATAATATTCATTAATATAATCCATGGCCTTTTTCGCATCCTCTAAATCCCCTTCAGGAAAATGAAATGAGAATGCGTCTGAATCATTAAATGTAAGTTCATCCAAAGAATCAATAGTAATTCCCCAGCTTTCATCTTCTGGACGATACATATAAATCTCATCCTTATATACAATAGACATATGTACAGGAATCGCTTCTGAGATTTCTCTTACTATATTCATAGGAATTGATTTCTCAAAAATGATTTCTTCTTTCTTATTAAAGATCACACCACCACTTAAAGTAATATAGAAATCAAAGTCTATCTCAGTTAATGGATGCTCTCTATCCCCACCAAAAGGATATTTAATTCCTTCTAACTGTCTTCCTGTACATAATCCAAATAGATTTCCCTGTTTCTGGAATGTACGAATCGCTTCTACATCTTCCTTGTGTACACCATCACTAAAAAATAATGTATTATCAAAATCACTCGCCAAAATTTTCATCTTTTTCTCTCCTATATATATAAGAATAAGGAAAATAGATAAAAAAAGCCATAGTAAAGTGACATAAAACGCTTACATTAAACAAAGGTGGATATTTGTTTATTGTTGCATTCATACGATAGGTGTATAACTAATGCAGAAAATAGGTATGAAATAAATGACTTATGGTCATATTGCCTATTTCCTAAAAAAGATATCCATTATGTTCGTTATTTCACAAAAAAACATGTTAACGCTTTACAAAATTAAGAGTATAATGGATTCATCAACCATGATACATATACATTTGATATGTCTGAATATGTCTGTTTGATATAGATGACGCTTTTTTATCACGATGAATTGTTTTTGGTTGAATTTTAAAATTTTTAGGAGTATTATCCTAGAGAATCAAAAAGAAGGAGGTATGTGGATTGGATAAAATGATTCTTGATATCATAGCTGTAGACCACAGATGTGCTCAGGCTGTAAAAGATGCCAAAAAGAAGAGACAGGATACAACTGCAGATATGAACAGTAAGAAGAAGGAAATCTACGATTCTTTCGTTAAAGAGTATCAGGTTACACTTGATGCAAAGAAGAAAGAGTTACAGGAAAGAATTGACGCAACAAAGAAGAAGAATGAAGAGGATTACAATTCTTCTGTTGAGAAGATCACCAGCCTTTATGAAGCCCACAAGGAGGAGTGGGTTGCATCTATCGTAGACAGATGTAAAGAAGTTTAGAGGTGAGATTATGAGTTTTTCATCTAATGCAGTTCTTGCTAAAGCAAGATCTATGTATGGTAAACATCTCACTCCTGAAAGCTATGATGAACTTTTAAAGAAAAGAACTGTCAACGATGTTGTCAGTTACTTAAAGAGTGAAACAGCATATGGTCCTATTCTTGAAGGTTTGAAAGAAACAAACATTCATAGAGGACAGTTGGAATCACTTCTTGATGAAGAGGAATTCTTACGTGCTATAAGATTGATTCATTATGCACCTAAGGGTGACCAGAAGTTTTATCAGCTAGGTATTATTAGACGTGAAATAGCTGTACTATTGAGTAAAGTACGTTTATTCAATAGTGATGAAACATTGAATTCTGAATTAGATATACCTTCATACCTACCTCGTTATTCAACGTTTGATCTTTATGGCTTGTTAAGTATTGAGGATTATCCATCATTATTAAGATATATGGAGAAAACACGTTATTACCATATATTACAGAAATATATGCCTGTAGATGATGAGAAGATCGATACAAACATGATGGAACTTGATTTCAAACGTGCTTACTATAAGTTATTCGTTGAAACAGTGAAATCTACATTTAAAGGTAAAAAACAGAAGGATCTACTTACTATGATCTATACTCAGATTGAGTTAGAAAATATTACGAAGATCTATAGATTTAAACGATTCTTTAATTCTAAGCCTGAACAAATCAAGAAACAGTTGATCTTGGATTACTCACGTATTCCACAATCAGTAATGAATGAATTGATTGAAACAAAAGATGCAGAGGAGTTCTTAAAAAAGCTTGCTTCATCACCTTACAAGTTATATGTGGATGATCAGGAATTCGTTTATATTGAATACTATACAGATAAAATCAAATATAATCTTGCAAAGAGATATATGAGATTTACTACAGATGCTGCCATGGTTTACATGACATATCTGATTGTATTCGAAAATGAAGTTGAAAATCTAAAACATATCATTGAAGGTTTAAGATATGGTGAAGAGGCTGAAAAAATAGCCCAGCTGCTTATCTACTAGGGGGAATAACATGGCAATAGAAGAAATGGAATTGCTGGACATGACCTTTGATAAGAAATACTTAAAAGAGGTTTTATGTCAGTTAAAAGAAACAAAGTATTTTTATCCTCAGCCAGCTACAAAGATTGTAAATAACGTTAAAGATGTATTTACAATGACACCTGATGAGGATTATAAGAACATGCTTGATGAATTAAAAGAGCTTGCTGAACATGTAAAGCTTGATACATCAAGTGTAAAAGAAGGATCTATTCATTTCGCAAAAGAAGATTATCGTAAGGCACTCGATGATGTGACAAAAGAAGTAAAGCAATATCTTGATATTAAAGAAGAATTTGTGACTGAACGTGGACAGAACCAGGCTGCTTATGAAATCCTAGAAGGTCTTTCTAATACAGAATTAAATATGGATGAGGTTAAAGAATGCGAATATATGGAAGCAAGATTTGGCCGTATTCCTAGAAGAAACAAAGACAAACTTGACTACTATAGAGGACAGTCAATTATGTTCTTAGATCTTGGTGAAGATGCTAAAAGTGTTTATTGTCTTTATATGACAACTAAGGCAGCTATCTTAAAGGTAGATAACATCTTCCAGTCAGTTGGCTTTGAAGAAATTGAAATTCCTGATTTCGTTCATGGTAGAATGGAAGACGCAAAGAAGGAATTACTAGAAGAAATTGAAAGTATGAATGCTTCTATTCGTAAAGCAGACAGCCGTTTAGAAGGTATTAGAGATGCACATGAAGAAGAATTATTAAAGATGTTTGCTGATCTTACTTTTGCTGCTAGAATTGAAGAATTCAAAGTGTTTGTTGTTGATTATCAATCTAAATATGCTATCTATGGATTTGTACCTGTAAGAGTCGCTAAAGATATTAAGAAGGCTTTTGAAAAGTACAACGTAGAATATCAGGACTTGCCTGCAGATATTTATGGTGATCAGCAGATTATTGCACCAACACTTACTAATAACTATCCATGGGCTAAACCATTTGAAGCGATCTCTAAAGTTAAACAGAGTGATCATGTGGATACTACTTTAGCAACTGCAGTACTATTTATCTTAGTATTTGCATTAATGCTAGGTGATATTGGTTTAGGTGTTGTGCTTGTATTACTTGGATTACTTATGAGAAAGAAAACTTCAGGAAAGATGATTAATGTTCTTGGTATTGCATCTTTTGTGGGAGGTTTAATTTATGGTGATGCTTTCTATAGTATTCATCTTTATCCATCAGTAATCCCTGTTGCAGATGCATTTAGTTATCAGCGCTTCATTAATGCGATTCTCTTACTTATTGTAGGACAGTTCTGCATTGGTAAAGTAAAAGCTATCTATAACGAACAATCAATGATTAATAAGGTATTCTCTATCAAGGGTGTCGTTGGCATCGTCATGGGACTTGCAGTAGCTGCTTATGTTGCAATTGCTGTAGATACAACTTGGCATGTCTCTTATTTACCATTAGTTGTTGTACTTGTATTAGGCATTGTATTGAACTTCATTAAGAAAGCGCTCGATAAGAAACAATAGAAGGGAGGATACTATGGCTATCTCAAAACTGCAGCTCGTTGAGATAGAATTCCCTGAAACAATGAGTGATGAAGTATTATCTAAGCTTGTTGATTCAGAAAAATTTCATCCAGAGCCAGCATCAAAGTTTGTGGATTCAGTAAGAGGTCTTAAGGTCATGAATAAGGATAATCCTTATGCTGATTTATTAGGACGTATGGATGAAGCAACTGAAAAGTATGGTATTCATATCAATACATCAGAAAAGCCTCAGATCATCAATATTGTAGAAGCAGATGATTACTTCTGCGAATGTCTTGATGAAGCAAACAAAATCTCACGTGTTAAAAATGAATTACAGGTTATGATTGATGAAAACAATCAGGCCAAAAAGTACTTGAAATATATGAAGGATCTCGATATAGACTTCGATGACCTTTTCTCAAGCGAATATATTCAGGTTAGATTTGGTAAGTTACCTACAATGAATCTTGATAAGTTATCTTATTATGATTCACAGGAATTCTTATTTAAATCAATCTATCAGGATGCAAAGACATGTTATTGTTTCTATATAACATCTCCTTCTAATGCTCCTGAAATAGATAACATATTCTCTTCATTATTCTTTGAACGTATTCATATTCCTGAATTCCTTCATGGAACTCCAGGTGAATCATTAGAAATTATTGAAGAAGAGAATGCAACTGCAGAAGCCTCTATCAAGCAATGTGATGGTAAATTAAGAGATTTATTCAGTAAAAAAGAAAAAGATTTATCAATCATTTATGCTTCATGTCAGGAACTTAATAAGACAAGTGAAGCACAGAGATATGTCGTGGTATTTGGAAACAATGCTGCTATCTATGGTTTCTGTGATAAACATTATGCACACTCTTTAAAAGAAGAACTTGAACAGATGGACAAGGTGCATGTTGAAATCAAACCAGCAATGGGAGATTCAAGACTTTATCCACCTACAAAACTCAAGAGCAACTGGTTCTCAAGACCATTCAAGATGTTCGTTGAGATGTATGGTGTTCCATCTTACACAGACTTTGACCCAACAAATTTCGTTGCGGTAACATATACATTCTTATTCGGTATGATGTTCGCCGATGTTGGTCAAGGTATCCTGCTTTCAATCATTGGTTTCCTTGCTTATAAATTAAAAGGCATGAAGCTTGGTGAAGTAGGTATGCGTATTGGTATTTCATCTGCAATATTTGGTGTAATCTTTGGTTCAGTATTTGGATCAGAAGAAATCCTCGTTCCATTCTTTGCACCAATGGCATCTGAAAATACTATGACGCTATTAGGTGTTGCAATTGGTGTAGGTGTATGTTTAATCATCATCTCAATCCTATTCAATATCTATTTAAATTTAAAGAAGAAACATTGGGGAGAATTATTATTCTCTCAAAATGGTGTCGCTGGTTTAATATTCTATGTTGCAGTATTAGTACTCGCAATGAATATGTTATTAAACCTTGGCTTAAATATCCCAATGGGTATCTATGTCGCAATCTTTATCATTGCCCCACTTGTAATGATCTTCTTAAAAGAACCTCTTACTTACAAACTTGAAGGTAAGAAGATGTTCCCACATGGATTTGGTAACTTCTTTACTGAATCATTCTTCGAGATGATCGAAGTATTGTTGACATTTGTTGCCAACACTATGTCATTCCTACGTGTCGGCGGTTTCGTCTTATCACACGCTGGTATGATGCTTGTTGTTTACACACTAGCTGAAATGGTTGGTGGATTCGGTTATATTATCGTTCTAATTATTGGTAACGCATTTGTAATGTGTCTAGAAGGATTAATTGTCGGTATCCAGGTATTACGTCTTGAATTCTATGAATTATTCAGTCGTTACTATGAAGGTAATGGTAAACCATTTGTATCTATGAAAGAAAGTCTAGAATAACGGAGGAAGAAAAAATGACTACTATCTTAACATTCATTATCCCTGCATTAATTGTTGTATTATTATCTTTACCACTAGTAAATGTATTCAAAGGTAAAGTTACTGCTAAGAGCGCTAAAATGCGTCTTGGTACTCATATCTGTGGTTTCTTTGGTGCTGTAGCACTTGTATTATTCCTTACATATGCAAATAGCCCAGTATTAGCTGCTGGTGCTGACAAGATGACTGGTTCTATCGCTCAGGGTCTTGGTTTCATTGGTGCTGCTCTTGCAACTGGTTTATCTGCTCTTGGTGCTGGTATTGCCGTAGCTGCTGCTGCTCCTGCTGCAATTGGTGCATTCTCTGAAAATGCTGAAAACTTCGGTAAATCATTGATCTTCGTTGCCTTAGGTGAAGGTGTTGCCATCTATGGTCTATTAATCTCAATCTTAATTATCAACACACTATAGGAGATTACTATGAAGTTCTTTCTGATCAGTGATAATATCGATACCCTCACTGGTCTAAGACTCGTGGGTATTGAAGGCAAAGTTGTTCATACCCGTCATGATTTCTTAAGCTTACTTGAAAATAAGATGAGAGATCCTGAAATCGCAATTATCTTGGTCACTACTAAGTTAATTGAACTTTGTCCTGATATTATCTCAGAAATTAAATTAAAACAGCCAAAGCCTCTTATTACAGAGATTCCTGACCGTCATGGACACTCTAAGATTGGTGAAGCCATCGATGGTTATGTCTCTGAGGCAATAGGCGTTAAGCTATAGGAGAGTATACAATGGAAGAAAATCAAGAAGTATTTCTCTCAATGAAGAATGAGATTGAAAAACAGTCTCAAAGAGAAGTCGATGCAATCATGGCTGAAGTAAAGAAGATGGAAGAAGAAGCTTATTCTTCTATGCGTGCTGAAGCTAAGAAAGATGCAGATTTAAGACTTAAACAGGAATTAGATGAAATGCAGTCAGAATCAGCTGCAGAAATTTCTGAATCCCATGTTGAGAGACAGAAAAAGCTTATTAATAAACGTGATGAGTATGTGGCTACAATCTTCAAGAATGCGAGAGAAGAATTAGTCGCATTTACAAAAACACCTGAATACAAAGAATTCATGGTCAACAAGGCTAAGAAACTTGCAGGTGATTATATGCCTCATTCAGTTATTTATGTAAAAGAAGAAGACTTAGGTCTTGCTGATGATTTAAAAGCTGCTTATGGTGATGCTGAAGTGAAAGCTGGAGATATCACTATTGGTGGTTTAATTGTTGAAAACACAGAAAGTTCTATTGTTCATGATGAAACATTAGAATTCGCATTAAAGAATCAGAAAGAATGGTTCAACCAGCATTCTGGTTTAATCATTAATAAATAAAAGAAGGGGGATAAACAAGTTGAAAGAAAATTTAATTTATTCAATCAACGGCCCGGTTGTTAAAGTAAAAGATACAGATGCCTTTTCAATGCTTGAAATGGTGTATGTAGGTAACAGTAAATTAATGGGTGAAGTTATCTCTATTACTAAAGAATTTACTACTATCCAGGTTTATGAAACAACTACAGGTCTTAAACCAGGTGAACCAGTATTCCCAACAGGTCAGCCTATTTCTGTAACACTTGGTCCTGGTATCTTAAGAAATATTTATGATGGTATTGAAAGACCACTAGAAGAAATCGCAAAAGAAAGTGGTGCTTTCATTCCTACAGGTAGTGCTGTAGAACCACTAGATACAAAGAAATTATGGGATGTCACTTTAACTGTTAAAGTAGGTGACCATGTTGAAGGTGGTACTGTATATGCCAAGATTCCTGAAACAGACATGATCGAACATAGATGTATGGTTATGCCAGGTATGTCAGGTACAGTTACTGAAGTAAAAGAAAATGGTCAGTATACAATCAATGATGTAGTTATGGTCTTCACTGATGATGAAGGTGTAGCTCATGAATGTACATTAACTCAGAAATGGCCAATCAAGACACCTCGTCCAGTCAACAAACGTTTACCTATCAGTATGCCACTAGTTACTGGTCAGCGTGTTATCGATACATTGTTCCCTATCGCAAAAGGTGGAACAGCTGCAATCCCAGGAGGATTCGGTACTGGTAAGACAATGACTCAGCATCAGCTTGCTAAATGGTGTGATGCCGATATTATCGTCTATGTAGGTTGCGGTGAACGTGGTAACGAAATGACTCAGGTTCTTGAAGAATTCCGTGAACTCGTTGACCCTAAGAGTGGTAAGCCATTAGTAGACAGAACTGTCCTCATTGCGAATACATCTAACATGCCAGTTGCTGCCCGTGAAGCATCTATTTATACAGGTGTAACACTTGCTGAATATTATCGTGACATGGGTTACCATGTTGCTATCATGGCTGACTCAACATCTCGTTGGGCTGAAGCCTTAAGAGAAATCTCTGGTCGTCTTGAAGAAATGCCAGCAGAAGAAGGTTTCCCAGCTTACTTACCTTCTAGATTATCTCAGTTCTATGAAAGAGCTGGTTATATGGAGAACTTAAATAACACAAATGGTTCAGTTACAATCATCGGTGCCGTATCTCCACAGGGTTCTGACTTCTCAGAACCAGTTACTCAGAATACTAAACGTTTCGTACGTACATTCTGGGCTCTTGATAAAGCATTAGCTTATGCAAGACACTATTTCGCTATCAACTGGAACTTATCTTATTCAGAATATATTCCAGATCTTGAAAGATGGTATTCAAAGAATGTTGATCCTAAATTCATGAGAGATAGACAAGAATTAGCTTCTATTCTTGCAGAAGAAACTAAATTAATGGAAATCGTACAGTTAATGGGTTCTGACGTTTTACCAGATGATCAGAAGCTTGTTATTGAAGTAGCCAGAGTAGTTCGTGTAGGTTACTTACAGCAGAACGCTTTCCATAAAGATGATACTTATGTACCACTTGAAAAACAGCTTAAGATGATGGAAGTAATCCTTTACTTAAATAACCGTTGTCAGCAGGTTGTTGCTCAGGGTAAACCTATTCGTACAATCATTGAAACAGGTATCTTCGATGAAGTTGTTAAGATGAAATATGATGTACCTAATAATGATTTAAGTAAATTTGATTACTATTATAAGAAGATTGATGCAATTTGTGCATCTATTGACTAAGGGGGGGTAACATGGCACTTCAATATGTAGGTTTAAGTGAAATTAATGGACCACTCGTCGTATTAGATCACGTTAAAGATGCATCTTATGATGAAATGGTTGAACTACAGTTAAAAGATGGTTCAACACGTTCTGGTCGTATTGTAGAAATTGAAGGTGAAAGAGTTGTTGTTCAGGTATTTGAAGGAACTAACGCTTTATCACTTGCGAATACTAAGACAAGACTATTAGGTCATCCAATGGAATTACCATTATCAATGGAAATGCTTGGCCGTGTCTTCTCTGGTGCAGGTAGACCAATTGATGGTCTTGGAGATATTTATGCTGAAAAGAGTGCTGATATCAATGGTCAGCCTCTTAACCCAGTTTCTCGTGTATATCCAAGAAACTATATCAACACAGGTATTTCTTCTATTGACTGTCTAATGACTCTAATTAGAGGTCAGAAGCTACCAATCTTCTCAGGTTCTGGTTTACCTCATAACCAGTTAGCTGTACAGATTGTAAAACAGGCTAAAATTGCCGATGAAGCAGGACAAGGCTTCGCTGTTGTCTTTGCTGCAATGGGTGTTACTAATGATGTAGCTAACTACTTCAGAAGATCATTCGAAGAAGCAGGGGTTATGCAGAGAGTAGTTATGTTCATGAATTTATCTAATGACCCAATCATCGAACGTATCTTAACACCTCGTTGTGCATTAACTGCTGCTGAATATCTAGCATTTGAACATGATATGCATGTTCTTGTAATTTATACTGATGTTACTTCTTATTGTGAAGCATTACGTGAATTCTCTTCAAGTAAAGGTGAAATCCCAGGTCGTAAAGGTTATCCAGGTTATCTTTATTCTGACCTTGCTTCATTATATGAAAGAGCTGGTATTGCAAAGGGCGCTAAGGGTTCTGTTACACAGATTCCAATCCTTACAATGCCTAACAACGATATTACACACCCAGTTCCTGACTTAACTGGTTACATCACAGAAGGACAGATTACTCTTGATCCTGAATTAAATGCGACTGGTATTTATCCACCAGTTGGTGTTCTTCCATCACTTTCAAGACTTATGAAGGATGGTATCGGTGAAGGCTTTACAAGAGCTGACCACCAGGATGTTGCCAACCAGTTATTTGCATGTTATGCCCATGTACAGGATGTTAAGTCATTAACATCAGTTATCGGTGAAGATGAATTATCAGAAGCTGATAAGAAATATATGGAATTTGGTCGTCTTTTCGAGCAGCACTTCCTTAATCAGGGATTCGATACAAATAGATCTATCGAAGAAACCCTAGACCTTGGATGGTTACTATTATCAGTTCTTCCAAAGAATACATTGGACCGTATTGATAATGCTGTTGTAGATAAATTCTATGATCATGAAAAAGCAGTCAAAGAATTTAATTTACACGAAGATGTAGTCATCAAAGAATTGAAAGACGCTGTAACTAATGGCTAATCAGGTTGTCCCTACTAAAGGGAATTTGATGGCAACCAAGAAGTCTCTTGAACTTGCTAGACTTGGTTATGACCTGCTCGATAAGAAAAGAAATGTCTTAATTAAAGAAATGATGTCATTACTTGATGATGTAAAAGAAATCCGTGATGACATCACTGATTCTTATGATCGTGCTTATGCAGCATTACGTGAAGCAAATGAATCTTTAGGTATTATTTCTGATGTTGTAGAAGGTGTACCTATTGATGAAGGTATTAGTGTTAAGTATCGTTCAGTTATGGGTGTAGAATTGCCTAAGATTGAATATGAGAAAACACCATTAAGAGTTGGTTATGGTTTTGAACGTGCGAACTCTAAGGTAGACTATGCTTATATCTGTTTCTATCATGTAAAAGAAATGACAGTAAAGCTTGCAGAAGTAGAAAACTCTGTATATCGTCTAGCGAATAATATTCGTAAGACACAAAAGCGTGCTAACGCATTACAGAACATCTCTATCCCACGTTTTGAAGCGACTGTAAAGATGATTACAGAAGCCTTGGATGAAAAGGACAGAGAAGAATTCTCAAGACAGAAAGTTATTAAAGCACAAAAGAATAGACAAGAAGCTGCAAAAAGAAAGGCATAGACTGGTACCTCGTGTACCAGTTTTTTATATGTAGAATAAGAAAACAATCGCTTTGTGCAGTATAAATAAGTAGAGCATAAAGTGAGGTGTATGAAATTATGAGATTTGTCCAGAAATTGAAAAACATGATATCAAGTTGGTTGAATCATTTACTGTACAAAGCTATAATGAGTTTGAAAATTATGGATCATTTAAATTTTCAAATGGAGGGATACAGCATGACAGCAAAGATAGCAATTGTGGATAAACCAATAAAAGCAGATATTACTGATGTAGCAGATTGGTTTTTGTTAAAAGGAAATATGTCAAACAAGAAGATTCAAAAGCTTTGTTATTATGCTGAAGCATGGAGCTTGACTCTTTTAGATCAGGATATAGCTAATCATTCTGAATTCGAAGCATGGGTACATGGTCCAGTAAATCCTACTCTATATCAAACTTTTAAAGGCTATGGATGGCATGAGTTGAAAATTACTAATTGCGAAGAAGTCATGGCTAAAATGGAAAAACTATTTACTCCAGAGCAGGTTGAAGTATTAGAAGCAGTCTGGGATACTTATGGAGAGTATGGGGCTGATCAATTAGAGGCTTTAACCCATACAGAACTCCCATGGTTAGAACAAAGAGAAGGCTTGGGAAAATTTGAAAGTAGCCATAGTGTTATTTCTTCTACTACTATGAAGGAATATTATAAATCTATTGAAGTGAACTAAATGAGTAAAAAAAAGTTAACTGATATTAGCAAAATTAAAGATGAAAAGGTTGTTTTGACAAACCAATCGGCTAATCTTAATAATCATCCGGAAATTAATTTTAAATATTTATGGAAATGCAATGTATGTTGTTTTAACGGCTTAAGTAAGTATTATGGCAAACACAAGGAAGAAAAAGTATTTGATCAATTACAGAAATTTTTATTTGAAGTGGATCAATGTTTAAATGGTAAATGTCTTAATGCTGATGTAAATGGTGCATTAAATATTTTTCGTAAAAGTAATGTTGTGTCCCTTGTGGGGCTATACAGTAGAGGCGAGGTGGACACGCCTGTAAGAATAAGGATTGCCTAGCAATAGCTGGAAACTTAAATATCAAACTTCTTAAAAAGAGCCGTTAGGCTCTCTGAAGCCCATTACCTTTAGGTGATGGGTAGTTCACATTGTTTCAAATATAGACACTGCGAATATTTTGAAAGCAATAGAGTTTCATGGATTGACTCCGACAGATGTATTTACATCAGAGGATGCTAGAGCGTATAAGCCAAGGAAAGAACTGTTTGAGTTTGCATTGAGAACTACGGGACTGAAGGCTGATGAAGTAATCCATATTGGAGATTCTTTGTGTAGTGACGTTAAGGGTGCTTCGTCAGTTGGCATTAATGCTTTGTGGCTAAACAGATTTGGTAAACAGATTCCTAATGGAGTAGAAAGTATATCAAGTTTACTATGTGCTTTAGATAAAAATCTTCAGTCTGATAATAGATTCTGACTGTAGAATATGGGAAAGAAATTAGGATATTACATACGGATTGAGGTGGAGGTTATTATGGAGTATAGAGAAGTACAACGAATTGCAAAGACAACTATTGAATATGCAAAGACCATAATAAAGCCTGGAATGAATTTGTTACATTTAAGAAAATTAAGTGAGCAGAAAATGTTAGAATTAGGGGCAGATTCTTTCTGGTATTGGGATATTGGAGCCTTTGTATTTGCAGGAGATGAAACTACGGTATCGGTATCTGGAAAACATTATGTTACAAGTAATAGGATTATTACAGAAAACGATATTGTGACAATTGATTTAAGCCCTCAGTGTGGAAATATCTGGGGAGACTATGCCAGAACAATAATACTTGAAAATGGTGTGGTAGTAGATAGATGTAAAGTTTCCAATGAAGAGTGGAAAAACGGCTTGGCAATGGAAGACAGACTGCATCATGAATTAGTGGAGTTTGTGAGCAAAGGAACAACATTTGAAGAACTCTATTATCATATTAATGAGATTATTTTGAAGGAAGGTTTCGTTAATCTCGATTTTTTGGGAAACTTAGGTCATTCAATTGTGAAAGATAAGAATGAACGTGTATATATAGAAAAGGGTAATACTCAAAAGATAAGTGATGTAGAATATTTTACTTTTGAACCGCATATAAGCATTCCTGATTCAAGCTATGGATATAAGAAAGAAAATATTTATTATTTTCAGAATGGGAAACTGGTTGAATTATAAAACTCGCACTAGTGGTGCGAGAAATGGAGAAGTGCATGGGAAAGAATGAAATTGTGGGATATGAACCACTTGTGGATGATTTAAAAGATTTAATCCATAAAAAGCAGTATTAGGTTCTGAAATCAATCAATTCAGAAACTGTAAATTTGTATTGGGAAATTGGAGAAGAAATTTATAGACAGCAGGAAGAAAATGATTGGGGAAAATCAATTGTTCAAGTACTCTCAACAGAATTGCAAAAAGAGTTTCCCAGAGCAAAGGGATATTCAGCAGCCAATCTGTGGTGAATGCGTAATTTTTATTTAACTTACCGTGATTCTGAAAAACTCGCACCATTGGTGCGAGAAATTAGCTGGAGCAATAACATCATTATTATGGAAAAGTGTAAGGATGATTTGCAAAGGGAATTTTACATTCAGATGGTGAAAAGATATGGATGGACAAAACGCATCTTAACTAATTTTATCGAAGCACAGACCTATGAGAAATATTTGTTGAATCAGACGAATTTTGATTTAACGCTTCCGGTAGAGCAAAGTGTACAGGCTAAGCTTGCGGTAAAAGATGAATATATATTTGATTTTGCGGAATTGTCACCTGAATACTCTGAACACGAATTAGAAATGCAACTATGATATAAACACACATACAACAAAACAACCATCACTGTAATCAGAAAAATCCTAATAATGCTGCACATATAGCGAACAATAATAACCATGCAGAACAGTGCAATCCTAATAATTCAGCATATCATTCAAGTTGTGGAAATAAGTAACGGCACGAACTAAAAGTGACAATGTACAAATAAATATTTCCATTCCTGTTGGATGGAAAACAGAACTTGAAAACCCTGCACGTATCTATTCTGTTGAGGAAGGTGAGAGTATCATATTTCTTGACTTGCTTCGTATTGAAAATATCTGATACAGTATCACATCATCAGGTATTCTAAATTCATATTTCTGGTATTAAAAGGTAATGTAGAGGAAATATTGAAACAGATATTACAGAAAAATCTATTACCACATTAAGGCTCTTAAAGTGAAGCCTGACCACATACATGTCTTTGTAGATGTACCACAAACTGCTGCTTTCTGTGATGTTGTAAGAACTTTTAAAGATATAAGTGCTATTGAACTATTCAAGGCATTTCCACAATTAATACAATCCTATGCAGGATGCGGTATTTTATGGTCTAGAGGATATTTTGTATCTACAGTAATCAAGTATATTAAGGAGCAGAAAAATGATAACTGATAAAGAGCATAAAAGACATCTTAAACAATTTCATAAGCTTTCTGATAGACATATCTTAGCTGCTGAAACTGATATGTCTTCTTCTAATATACAAAAAGTTGTAAAGCTTTCGAATAAAATCAGAAAAGCAGGGAATGAGCTTGTTGGTCTTATGAGAAAGAATTATAACCAGCTTATGCGTACAAAGAGATACCGTAAATTACTCTTTCTTTATGGTAATTCTAAAGATAAGGATAAACGAAAAACTTATGCTAAACAACTTAATGAAATGCAGAAAGCTTATAATATTACATGGGAATACTGCAGAACGTCCATGATTCCAATAGGCAAGAAATATGGTGTAGACGCTGTATTCGCGCTGACTAAAGCCGAAGATATATGGCATGGTACCGAAAAATGCTTATATGGTAATGGCAATGCCATTCATTTCTCAAAATATGGAGAACTGCCTTGTATTCGTGCAAAGCAGATAAATTGTGGTATACCTATATCCGTTACAGATAATAAACTTCATTTCAAACTTGGCAGGATGGTATTTGGAATACAAATAAATGATAGATTTCAACAGGATGAAGTAGATGCTGTTTTATCATATCTTTCCGAATCTGAGATCTTGGATGACAGGGCTGTCAACACTCTTATTAAAGATGGCTGTTGCATAGATACATACAGACCATGCTATGCTACGCTTGTTCCCAGGATGATAAGAGGTAAATACAGAGTATACCTGCATCTTACTATCGAGGGTAAAGCGAAGCCAAAATATGACAAGCATGGCAATCCAAGACATAAATATGGCAAAGGAATGATCGGTGCTGATATTGGTACACAGACTGTTGCTTATACATCTGATACTGAGGTGGGCTTGAAGAATCTTTCAGAGCGTGGCAACAGTATTCAGACTTCTGAGAGAAAAGAACGTCTGCTTTACCGTGCTATGGACAGGTCAAGACGTGCAACTAATCCGCAGAATTATAATGATGATGGCACTGTTAAAAAAGGTCGCAAGACTTGGAGATATTCTAATCATTATAAGAAATTAAAAGAAAAACATTCTGAATTATGTCGCATCAATGCCATAAACAGACAGCTTGCAATAAATGAAGACGCCAACCATTTAAGAAGTCTTGGAGATGTATTTATCACAGAACCTAAAAATGCAGGCAGGCTTATGAGACGAACCAAAGAAACTACGGTCAATAGCAAGGGTAAGTATAATAAGAAAAAGCGTTTTGGCAGATCCATAAAGAACAGATGTCCTTCTGGGTTTCAAACTGCTGTAGAACAGAAATTCAAGGTATCAGGTGGTATATATATTGAAGTATCTAATGATTACAGAGCAAGTCAATATGACCATACTGTTGATGACTATATTAAAAAGAGATTATCTGACCGAATGTATAAGCTACAAGATGGTACAGAGGTACAAAGAGACTGGTATTCATCATTCCTATTATACTGTTACGATTACAGAACTAAAGATATAGATAAAAACAAATGTATTTCTGAATTTGATAAGTGTTACAACAAAGAAAAAGCACTAATCGAATGGATTAAGGTTAACGAGATCAAGGTATTAAATAGCGAAATTAAGATAGCGTAAAACATATTCAGGGAGATTGACTATACTTCCTTATGAAAGTAGAAATTTACCGTTAATGTGGTCGTTGGACTGCTTGGTAATGAAAGTTCTGATTCAAATAGATTTACACTTGTAACTCCAAAGTCTGAAAATGATGTACGATTACAAGCTACACTTGGCAATCAGAACCCCACGGACTTGCCCGTGGGAGTAGTCAGTTGGAGTGGACTGTGGCAGTGTATTCTACGTGCTAGCATTTGATCCAGGACATGATTTTGATAAACGAGCCTAACTCATTGAGTTAGGCTTTTTCACAATTCCCTTACATTATATGAAAAATTGAAGATTTTTTGTTATATATAGTTATAATGTAACTCATTGGAGGGGACAACATGAAAAAGAACAGCTATTTGTATCATGCTGGTACATCATTTTTCTTTTATTTCGCATTTGCATGTTACAATGCAATGCTTGCTTTATATTTAAGTGATATTCACTTTAATGCACAGCAAATATCACTTATTACTTCATCAGCACCACTATTCTCAATTTTTGCTCAGCCTTATCTAGGAACATTGGCAGACCGCTTCCGTTCACCTAGAAAGGTATCCTTAGTGGCTTTATTTATTACAGTAGTAATGAATGTTATCTTTATGTTCTCACATCAGCTAATTATTCTATTAATTACTAGTGCGACTATTCTTGCCTTATTTAATGCAGTGACACCATTAACGGACAGAATTGGTGTTTCTTCACCTTATGACTTTGGTAAGATCAGATTATGGGGTTCTGTTGGTTATGCCATTAGTGCTCAGTTATGTGGTTTAGTTTATGATGTGATTGCACCTATTTCTATCTTTGTTATTTTCCTCTTTGGTACAATAACAGTTCTTATCTGTATTCTAAGAGTCAATGATCCAGAAGAAGTGCAGACTGAAATAAAAGTAGAATATAGCTCAAAAGAAGCCTATAAGAGCCTCTTTAAGAATAAGCAGTACATTATATTCCTATTAATCTCTTTCTTCTTCTGGGGCGCTTGTACAGCTAATTTCACTTATATCTCAGTATTTATTAAATCAGTAGGTGGAACAGCATCCATGGTAGGTACATACCAGTTATTTGCGACATTATTTGAAGTACCTGCAATACTTGCAACTGACTTTATTATTAAGAAGTTCTCATATAAACATATCATGCTCTTTGCATGTGCCATGTCTATAGTCAACTTTGTTTGGTATGCAACATTACCTAATCCAAATTTAATTGTGGCAGTATTTGTATTCAAAGGCCTATCTACTATTCTCTTTACTATGATTACAGTAAGATTAATCATGGAAATTGTAGAAGATAAGTATGTCTCTACAGCTTTTGGCTTACAGGCAACAGTAGGTAGAGGAATTGGTGCTGCAGTCGTACAGTTAATTGGTGGAAAACTGATTGATAGCTTCTCTACAATGACACCATTCTATTTGTTTTTATCCGTATTAATTGTAACCGCTTTAGCATTATCCTTAACATTTAAAGAAAAACGTGCTTAATACCATAATTCTTACAACATTATTAAATAATTCTTAATCAAAAAAGAGTTGATATATTCAACTATTTTTTATATTTCTTAAAAATTTCTTAAGAAAGTTCTTTATTTTTTTGTACAGAGTGATATAATAGTCATTGTCGTAAAGAAAGGGAGTGGATTACATGGATAAGAAAACTAAAGAAGTTGTAGATTTCATGCTAGATCGTATTAAAACTCAGAAGACAATGTTTATTCCAGTAGTCGCTATTTCAGCATTTGCATTAGTAGGTTATGCAGCAGCTGATAGAACAGCACCTATTGTTCATTCAAATAAGCTTGAAGTACCATTCGGAACAGAATTAAAAGCAAGTGATTTCACTGTATCAGATAATAGAGATACAGTAAGTGTTATTAAAACTGAAATTAATGATACTTCTTATCAGAAGGATCAGATTGGAACTTATAAAGTTAATGTTACTGTAAAGGATGCATTCAACAACGAAACAACTAAAGAAGTTGAAGTTAAAGTTGTTGATACAGAAGCACCTGCATTAGAATCAGTAAATAATGATGGTTATGTAATCGATGTTGAAGCAAACGGCAACAATGATTTAAAACAGTACATCAAAGCAACTGATAATGTAGATGGTGATGTTTCTGATTTCATTACTTTCGATCGTGGCTTAGATACATCTGTTTTAGGTGAACAGGTAATCCATGCAACTGTTGAAGATAACACAGGTAATAAAGCAGAAAAAGACTTTACATTCAATGTTGGTGATACAATTGCGCCAGAAATGAATTTAAAGAATGGTAATATCACTGTTAACTATGGTGATGGTTTCGATATTCACAATTATGTTGATATTAAGGATAACTATGATGTGAACCCTACAGTTAATGTAGAAGGTAATGTAGATACTAGAAATCTAACTGATTCACAGCCAATCAAGGTAACTGCAACAGATAGTTCTGGAAACCAGACTTCAAATGATTATGAAGTAAAAGTTGCAGATATGGCTGGACCAGCAATTACATTAAAGAGCGATAATGTAGATGTGAAGTATGGTACTTCATTTGATCCTAAATCAAACTTAGCATCAGCTATCGATAACTTAGATGGTGATGTAACAGGTAAAGTAGAAATTACTGGAACTGTTAATACAAACAAAGCTGGCGCTTATCGTGTTTATTACAGAGTTACTGATAATGCTGGTAATAGATCTGAAACAAGTGCAAAGATCAATGTATCTGCTGCACCAGTAGTACAAGTAAAAACTAACAACAAGAACTACAAGAGCAAGAAAGGCGTAAGCTATAACTTTGGTGGTCTTGGCGGAGGCGCTGCACAGGGTGGTATCGTTGGAACAGCACGTTCAAGACTCGGCTGTGCATATCGTATGGGTGCTTCTGGACCAACAGTATTTGACTGTTCAGGATTCACTTCTTGGGTATATAGTCAGAATGGTAAATCATTACCTAGAACTGCAGCAGCTCAGTATAGTGGAACTTCAAGAGTATCTAAGGATGGCTTAACAGCTGGTGACTTAGTATTCTTCGCTGGAACTTATAAATCAGGTATTTCTCATGTAGGTATCTATATTGGTGGCGGACAGTTCATCCATGCTGCAAACTCTAAGACAGGTGTAGTTATTTCTTCATTAAATAGTGGATATTATTCTGCACACTATGCAGGAGCAGGTAGAAGATAAGAAGGTTAAAAATAACCTTCTTTTTTTTATGTTGATCATAAGTTTGGAGAACTTCTGCTGTGGGTAAATGATAAGAATATTGTTAAAAGATGCAATAATATTTTTGAATAAATCAATCATAGGATCATTAAGTGAATCAAGGATAGCGCTTCTATTATTAACTTCTTTTTTGTCATGAATAATTAAACTAGGAGAATTATGAACTACCTCGACTTAGTACTTCGTATTTGAAGTCAAGTCTACTAGAATGCTTACGCCTCCGTTTAAGAAGATTGATATTTAAGTCTCCACCTATTGCTAGGCAATCTTTGTTCTATTGCGTGTCCACTTCGCCTCTACTGTATGGGATATTGTACATCTACAACGCTACTTTTATACATGATATTTAATGCACCATTTACTCTTGCTATTCTTAATATAAAAAGACATGAATTGAAAACAGTCTAAAATATGGTAATAAAAGCGCAGAAAAAAAGTCATACACATTTGTGTATGACTCATGTTTTTATCCATTTAATGTATAGCCTTGTGAGTAGTAAACGACTACTGGCATACCAGTTGTAATAGTATTGTACATAGTACCTGCAAAACTTACTGGAAGGTTAACACATCCATGAGAACCACTAGACACATAAAGATTGCCACCAAAACTAGATCTCCAGTTTGCATCATGGAAACCAATACCTCTGTTAAATGGCATCCAATAACTTACAGGAGATTCATAAGGATACTTACCTGTAGCAGGATCCTTAGTACCTCTTAATACTCTATTACGTTCTTTAGAATAAATATAATATGTACCAGCT
The DNA here is from genome assembly GCF_040227455.1 of Catenibacterium sp. RTP21428st1_D7_RTP21428_210409. Classification (NCBI taxonomy): domain Bacteria; kingdom Bacillati; phylum Bacillota; class Erysipelotrichia; order Erysipelotrichales; family Coprobacillaceae; genus Catenibacterium; species Catenibacterium sp. RTP21428st1_D7_RTP21428_210409. The sequence goes on from NZ_JBEHVX010000011.1 coordinate 40,028, forward strand.
GGAGTATAACGATCTTTTGTCATCTTACCTGATACACAATCTGACTGAAGAACACACTGACCATTCTTATAAATCCATAGATGCTGACGAGATAAGTCAATTTCAACATAGTTACCACCAAGACCATAATTCTCAGTAGACTGTTCTTTAGCACTATAAGCAGGATCTCTCTTAACAGCCTTACCAGCATTTAAATCTTCTTTAATCTTTGTGATTTCTTCTGTCTGATTCATCTTATAACCATAAGTACCACCATCTACAGTTCTTACACCTAAACCTGTTGCATTAAATGTATGTGTCTTACCAACAGTATTGGCTTTAGCTGCAAGTGTATAAACAAAGCTCTTCATACGTTTATTCCAGATTTCTTCGTTATAGCTATAAGTACCATCTTCATTCTTAACAAGCCATGTTAACATCTTTTCACTATTTAAGACTTCACTCAGATTGTTAGGTAGTTCATAAGTAATAGAAGTCTTTAAATATTTCTTTAATGTTTCAGCTTCAGCTTTAACAGTTTCAGTTGTTTTTCCAGGAACCTTATATGCATCCTTTACTTTAGCAACATTTAAACTAGTTTTCTGAAGACCAACAGCTTTATTCACTGCTTCATAAACAGTTTCCTTATTTAAGCTATTTCCAGCTTTTTCCTTTTCTACAGTAAAAGTACCATTTTCATACTTCATACGTGCATCTGTAGGAGCTGTCTGTTTTTCATCCTTTAACTGATTCTTTCCATAAAGAACAGTCTTTAACTTATTTTCATCATAAGAAGTTTTAGTCTGAATAGTTTTCTTATTTCCCTTATGATTAAATAAGTAGTTCTTGAACCATGTGAATGAATCCTGTTTCTTCAACAACGCTTCAACCTGTCCATCAGGAACATAACTCATATTGATTTCTTTTGCTGAAATAGTTTCGGTAGTCTTATTTCTAAACTTCATTTCTAAAGTGTAGTTTAACTGATTTTCAGCAATCTTCTTTTCTGCATCTGCAACACTTAACTTACCTACATTTACATTATTAATATAAGTAGAAGGTAAGAAGCGATCACTATAAGCTGTACTCATATGATGAATATAGAGGAATACTGATAATCCAAGAATCACGAGTACAGATACAATAATTACAATAATCTTATTTCTTTTCTGCATATTTGTCATGTTATCTTTCTCTCCCTTACACTACTCCTTCTAATGCATTGATTATAGCAAACATTTGTAAAAAGGTAAATCAAGATTTGTGAAATGACTTAAAAATACACAACTTGTACAAAAGAAATTAGTTTTAACTTATTTATTTGTGAATAAATATTGCATAAATAGTGAGGTGTGATTGTTAGTACGTTGTGTGTAGTGACAAAGAATGTACAGAAATGTGTGTAGGTGATTCGAAAATAGTCTCTCTTAAATAAGCAATTCTTCAAATATTGGAGTATTAAATAGTATGGAGGATGTGACTATATGGCAATACCAACAAGTATTAAAACATTATTATCTGGCGATGTTGTTGAATGGGCAAGAATTGAATTAAAACAAACTTGGGATCCAGCAGCATCTTTGAAAACTATATGTGCATTTGCGAATGATCTTGATAATTGGGGCGGTGGATATATTATTATTGAAGTGCAAGAGGTTAATGGAAGACCCATTTATCCTTTAAAGGGTGTGCAACCAGAAAAGCTGGATTCTTTTCAAAAAAGTATTTTTGCGAAATGTAAGCTTCTTAGACCATCGTATACACCTATAATCAGCGTAGAAAAATACCAAGATAAGTATTTTATCGTTATATGGTGTCCAGGTGGAGATAATAGACCATATTCATCACCGAAAACTATGGAGAGAAATGATTAGGAGAAAACTATAAGTAACTGAATATATTGACTGTTATGTTTAAATATACTCATGGAAGAAGTGTTAAAATGAACACATCAATATCACAAATTATAAATCAAAAGATTTTGCTGAACTTCTTGGTGTATCTGTTAAGACATTATAACGTTGGGGCAGAGAAGGAACTTTAAAAGCGAACTGAACTCCAACTAATAGGCGTTATTACACATATGATCAGTATCTTCAATTCAAATGTACAAATATTGAAAATGATAAACATTAGGTGGTTATTTATGTCAGAGTGTCTACGAAGAATCAAAAAGATGATTTAATAAATCAAGTTGCATTTTTAAGACGGTTTTGTAATGTACAAAAGAGGAATTCTTGTAGAGCAGTGTATTGAAGAATATGGAAACTGTGTAACGATTTATTAGATGAAGTAATGAAACTAAAATCAAAAGCATAATTTGAATACCCACAAACCATAGGTTAGTGAAAATTAAATTTTATTAACGCCTAATAAACGGCGTTCATGAAGATGAACTTAATGCATAGATTTTCCGTTTGTTCTATAATTAGATTAGAAATCAGATGAAGAACTCATGCAGGATATTGTTTCAATACCTCATGTGTTCTCCTGTAGGCTGCAATGGGTATCGTAAGTATAAAAAACTGTAGAAAGGGATGAGGAAATTGCTGAAGAGCTTCAAGACGGAAATAAATCCGACAGATGAGCAGAAAGTCAAGATTCGTAAAACAATAGGTACTTGCAGATTTATCTATAATTTCTATCTTGCTCATAATAAGGAGCTTCATGAAAATGGGGAAAAGTTTATGAGTGCTAAGGATAAAATAAAAATGTAGGTAAAAGACAACATAAGAATGTTGGAAAACCTACATAATTATTTTGTCCTTTTTCATTTTATTGATATTATCTTACCGGAGGTAATATCGATGAATTCAAATGATTTTTATCAGCTAGCAGCTGAACTTAATGTAATGGATTTTACTAAAAGTAAACCAAACTATGCAGATCTTGCCAGAAAGTATGGCGTTGATTACAGAACAGTGAAGAAGTATCACGAAGGCTACAAGGGAAAGCCTAGAAACAGGGCAAAGCCAAGCAGGCTTGACCCGTACAAGGAGTTGATTATAGAAAAATTAAGTATTCCCAGAATATCAAGAAAAGGTGTCTATGAATTCCTCATAGATCAGTATGGAGATAGTGAAATAGGTTCATATTCAAACTTCAAGGCTTACTGTAAGAAGCATAAGCTTAAACCATCCAAAGGTGATGCATCAGGTGGAGGAGACACTCGCTATGAGACTAATCCAGCTGACATGGCACAATGTGACTGGAAAGAGAATATGATTCT